>JAIRML010000284.1 GCA_031258665.1 Oscillospiraceae bacterium
ATTACGACGGCAAGAGCCGTGCGTTCCGGCAGACTGGGGAGGAGCTCCAACGCAGCGCGCAGGCCCACTACGAGGCCAGCCAGGTCGGCGAACTCGACTTTACCCCCTATACGCTGGAACAAAATTTTATGATCTCTTACAACCAAAATGGGTTGCTGAGCGTGGTGCGCGACATTTCTGTGTTCTCGGGAGGCGCGCACGGGGACATTTTGGTCGAAACAGAGACGTTCCGGCTGACAGACGGACAGGTGCTGTCTCTGGATGACCTGTTTTCCGTCGGGCGGGATGTGTACCGGCCCCGTCTGGTGGAGGCCGTCTGCGCGCACATTGAACAAAATCCAGACGATTACTACGGAAACTACCGCGATATCGCCGAGGAGAATTTTCCTGAAGAGACATTTGCCCTGACAGAGGACGGGTTGGCGCTGTACTATGGGACATACACCCTGGCGCCATTTGCGGGGGGCATTCCTCGTTTTGAGATTTCTTACGGACAGTTGGCGGACATATGGAAGGTGTTTTAAAGAAAAATATGCGCTGCCGCGCGGTGATCGAGGGGTATACCAGTGAGGGGCTCGGTGTGGCGCGCCTTGCCGGCCGCGTGGTGTTCGTGCACGGTGGCGCACGGGGCGACGAATGCCTGCTGCGAATTCTTAAGGCCGGCCCCGACGGCCCGGTATATGCCGCGATTGAGTCGTGGCTGGTTCCGTCGCCCGTCCGCTGCCCGCCGGCGTGCCCCGTGTACCGGTCCTGCGGCGGCTGCCACTTTCAGCACATCCGTTACGAGGAGGAGCTCGCGCTAAAGAAGACGCGCGTCGAAGACGCGTTGATCCGCGTTGGCAAGTTGGACCTGCCCGTGGAGGCGATCTGGCCGGCGCCCGCCCTGGATGGTTATCGGAACAAGGCGCTCTTTCCCGTCCGCGCGGTGGATGGCCGCCCCTCCACGGGTTTTTTTCGCGCACGCAGCCACGACATGGTACCCGTGGCGCGTTGTGCCCTCCAGAGTGAGGCCGCCAACGCGCTGGCCGCGGCCCTGCGGAGCTGGATGGAAGATTGTGGTGTGGCGCCCTACGACGAGATATCCGGTGCGGGCCTGATCCGGCATCTTTTTGTTCGCGCGGGCACAGAGGAGACATTGGCCTGCCTGGTGGCGTCTGAGGCGGCGATTCCCTGTCGGCAGGCACTCATCAGGCGTCTGCGCGCGGCCTGCCACTCCCTCGTCGGGGTGGTGTGGCAGGTGAATACCCGACGGGACAATGTCGTGTTGTCGGGGAAATCATCCCTGTTGTGGGGCCGGGAGACGATGACCGACACCCTCTGCGGGCTGCGGTTTCGCCTGTCGGCCGCAAGTTT
The DNA here is from genome assembly GCA_031258665.1 of Oscillospiraceae bacterium. GTDB lineage: Bacteria > Bacillota > Clostridia > Oscillospirales > UBA929 > JAIRTA01. Next base: position 1,354 of record JAIRML010000284.1, read on the forward strand.
TTATCAGGTCAACCGTCTGCAGGCCGAGCGACTGTATGCCTTAGCCGCCGAATATGCGGCGTTGGAGGCGGGGGATACCTTGCTCGACCTCTACTGCGGCGTGGGTACGCTCACGCTGCATTTGGCGCGCGAGGGTGTGCGCGGCTGTGGGGTGGAGTTCTCGGCGGAGGCCATATGCCGAGCCCGCGAAAACGCCGCGCAAAACGGCCTGCCGCGGGTCCGGTTTTTACAAGGAGACGCTGCCGAGGTCTCCGCGCGTCTGTGCGCCGACGGCGTACGGCCCGATGTCGTCACGGTGGACCCGCCCCGAAAGGGGTTGGCGTCCGCGTTGGTCGAGACCATCGCGCAGATGGCGCCGGCCCGCGTTGTCTATCTCTCCTGCGACCCCGCAACGCTGGCCCGGGACCTTGCTCGTTTCGCGTGCCTCGGGTACGGTGCCGTCCGCTGTGCCGCTGTGGATATGTTCCCCCGCACGGCGCATGTGGAGAGCGTGTGCCTGCTGGAGAAGATGTAGTGCCTTGCCAATATGAATGGGGAGATAGTGGTGCGGGACGATGTCGCGCTCGACGCGCTCTGGGCGAAGAAATCGCGTAGCGGCGATATGTTGTGGCTGCCGCTTCGAGCGCATTTGTCGGATGTCGCCGAGACGGCGAAGCTGTTGTGGGATAGACATATCGCGGATGGGGTCAAGAAACGCGTCGCGGAGGCTTGCCGGTGCGGCGAGTCCGCGGCGCGGGCGTTGCTCATTTTTGTCGCGGCGGCGCATGACATAGGCAAGGCGACGCCGGCGTTTCAGCAAAAGCGGGCATTCCCGAAAAACCGGGATCTGGATGAGCGACTTCTGGAAAATCTGCGCTTTGCCGGATATGAGATGCCGGAGATAAGAGACCCGGAGGAGACGCCGCATGCGCTTGCCTCGCAAGTGCTCTTGGAGCGTATGGGGTGCGCCAGACACATCGCGGTCATTGTGGGCGCCCACCACGGCAAACCGCCGGACAGTGGCTACGACAACTATGCGTCGCATAAAAATAGCTATGGTAGATGCCGGTGTTGGAAAGCCGCTCAACGGGAGGTCGTCGCGTGGGCGCTGAAGCGCGCGGGTGTGAGCCTTGTCGAGGATCTGCCGAAACCGGAGCCCGTCGCGCAGATTTTGCTCGCCGGACTTGTGATCATGGCGGATTGGATCGCCTCGAACGAGGAATATTTTTCGCTCTTTCCGATCGACTCGGCGTGTATGCCCGATGTCGCGCGGCGCGCGGAAAACGCGCTCGACACTCTCGCGCTGACATACCCATGGCTTCCCGACAGCCCGTTTGCACACCCCAACATATACAGGGAGCGGTTCGGATTTGACAGGGCAAACGCAATGCAAGAGGCGATGCTTGAGACCGCGGCGGATATCCAGCACCCCGGAATTGTGGTCATCGAAGCGCCGATGGGCAGCGGTAAAACAGAGGCCGCCCTGACGGCGGCGGAGATTTTCGCGCACAAGACCGGGCGCGGCGGCGTGTTCTTCGCATTGCCGACGCAGGCGACCTCAGATGGGATTTTCTGGCGTTTTCTGTGTTGGATTCGCAGCTTTGACGACGGCATGGCGCACAGTGTGGAGCTCATGCACGGCAAATCGCACTTCAACGAGGACTTCCAAAAGCTGCCGCGCTTCGGCGACAACGCAGATGTCGACGAAGACGAGGCCGGCGTGGGTGTTCACGGGTGGTTTTCGGGGCGGAAGCGCGCGATGTTGGCGGATTTCGCGGTCGGAACCATCGACCAGGTTTTGCTCGCCGCGCTGAAGGCGAAGCATCTGATGCTGCGGCATCTCGGGCTTTCCGAAAAAGTCGTGATTGTCGATGAGTGTCACGCCTATGACGCGTATATGAGCAGTTATCTCGAAACTGCGCTCCGCTGGCTCGGTGCGTATGGAGTACCTGTGGTCGTGCTCTCCGCAACGCTCACGGGCGAGAAG
>JAIRML010000297.1 GCA_031258665.1 Oscillospiraceae bacterium
CCGCCGTTCGGGATCGTCTCCATCACGGATGTCCCGATAAGATTTTCCGCGAAGGTGTCGGCAATGGTCAGCTTGGAGCTCGTCTGCGCGCTCACCGTGACCACGCCGCTCTCGATCCAGGACGGCTGGAAATTGAGGAAGTTGAGGTAGCCGTTGCTGTTTGCGTTCGAAACGAGTTTGAGAACGTGGCTGCCCTCCGGCAGCGTGACCAGATACTTCGCGGTGTCTTTCATCTGGTACATCGACGACGCGCTCGTGTTCGGAAGGGCGATGGCCCCCGCGTTCAGCTTGGCGGATTCTTCGTCGATGAAGATGTCAAACGAATCGGCCACGGCCGGGTTCCCGTTGGAGTAGGTCGCCGAGAAGTAATACGCCCCCGCCTGCTGGACGGTGACGGCGTACTGGAGCCACGCCCCCGCCTCAAAGCCGACGACGGAGGGGACGCCGGCCGACGTGCCCACGGGGAACGAGATCCCCGCCGACCGTTTGGACGGCTCGTACGCGTTGACGACGGACGTCTTGTCAGGCGCGATCGCAAACGTGACGGGCGGAATCTCCGGGCCGCTGTGCCGCGTCTCGCCGGTCGCGGGGTCAATGAGCACGTCGAAACTGGCCGACGGCGTGAGGTACTCGTGGGCCTCCTCGGCGACGATGAGCGCCGGGACCTCATAATAGCCGACTTTCACGGCGTTTTTCACCGAATTGCCGACATAGACCCCGTAGCGCCCCGGCTCGATCACCCAGGCGGATTTGTGACCGGTCACGCCCAGGTCGTCGTACGACGAGAGGTCGCTGACCGGGAAGCTGAGCGTGAGCGTCTGCGAAGCGCCCGGGGCCAGCTCGTCTGTCTTGGCAAAGGCCGCCAGTTCGCGGGCCGGTTTGTGGAGCGCGCCGTCCGGCCCCTCAAAATACACCTGGACCACTTCTTTGCCGCTGTACCGGGCGCCCGCGTTGTGCACGGTCGCCGACACTTGGATGCTGCCCCCCTCGGCGGGCACGGGGCCGTACTCCGGCGCCGTGCCGTACACGGCAGGGACCGTGTCGAGCCGCGTGTAGCCGAGGCCGTAGCCAAACTCATACTGTACTTTGGCATACGTCGGGTCGGCCGTGGCGAAATACCGGTAGCCGACGTAGATGTCCTCGCTGTAATACACGTCGCCGTTGCCGCCGAACGTGCCGATGCCGCTGGCCGTCGACGACGGGTAGTGGTCATACGACTTGGCGAACGTGTCCGCCAAGTGCCCGGACGGGTATTTGTCGCCGACAAGGACGTCCGCGATGGCGTTGCCGCCCTCCATCCCGGCCTGCCACGCCAGCAGCACCGATTTGATCTGCGGATAGGAATCGACCCACGACAGATCCATCACCCCGCCGATGTTGAGCACGACGACGACGTCCGCGAAGCTCGCCGTGACGCGCCCGATCAGCGCCGTTTCAGCGTCAGAAAGGTAATAGTCGCCCTTGCTGGCGCTTCTGTCGCCGCCCTCGCCGGAATTGCGGCTCAGCACGACGACGGCTTTGTTTGCGCCGGCTGCTTTGGCGGCCAAAACGAATTCGTCCGTGGCCGTGTAGCCGGTGTTGCTCTCATACTGCGCGGATGTCGCCGCGTCAAGCCCGATCTTCTCGTCAGCGACTTTTTGCCTGAGCCCGTACAGGATGTTCCTGTTATACGGCACGTTGACGTCGCCGGACCCGGTGCCGCCCTTGATCGTGTTGATCTGCGCGCCGCCGAACACCGCGATCTTGTCGGCCGGCGTCAGCGGCAGCACCTGCACGCCGTCGGCGCCCGCGTCGTTTTTGAGCAGCACCATGCCCTCCGGGCCAATGGCGCGGGAAAGTTCCGGGTTCCCCTCGGCCGGCGCGGCGGTGACGGTGGCGGGCAAGGTGAACGCCGGCGCCAAAACCACCGCCAGCGCCAGGCAGACAGCCAGTATTCTCCTGCTCTTCTCTCTCATAAAACTTCCTCCTTCCCCATGTGACATACCCGCGGCGAGACCGCCGCCGGCACGGTGACAGGCCAGCTTCTTTCACGCCTCATGAACATTGTCCCTCTTTCCTCTGTGGCAGAATTTTTGTGCCCGCGCCCCCGATGGCATGTCTCTTCGGAGGCGGATCTGTCTGCACACAGCTCCGCCAACGGCTTTGTCTGCACACAAAGCAACCGCCCTTTCAGGTGGCCATCGTCGTCATCTTGCGAGCGCCTGTTTTCACTATACAACAAATATCTTTCAAAGTCAACGAAACATCACAAAAAGTTTTTGTGATGTTCGCCAATTTTATCTGTTTTTTAACAGGATAAAGTCACAAAAAATCCCGGCGTCAGCGTAAAATATTTCTAAAACACCAAAAGACTTTTCTTGACTTGCGACGGCCTCGGGCATATCATAAAATATAACTTGGGGTATCTTGCGAAGGAGAATGAGACATGTTTGTGTATTCCGACAACGCGGCCACCATGCCGCTGTCCAAAGAAGCGCTTGCGGCCATGCTCCCCTTCCTGCGCGACAACTTCGGCAACGCCTCCTCGGTCTACGGCGTTGCGCGGGAGGCGGCCCGGGCGCTGTACGGCGCCCGGGAAGATGTGGCGCGCGCCCTCGGCGCGAGGCCGGAGGAGATCTACTTCACCGGCGGCGGCACCGAGGCCGACAACTGGGCCCTCAAGGGCGCGGCCGAGGCGCGCCGCGAGCGGGGCCGCCACATCATCACCACCGCCATCGAGCACCACGCCGTGCTGCACACGGCGGAGCACCTGGGGAAACAGGGCTGCGAAATCACCCTGCTGCCGGTGGACGAACAGGGCCGGGTGAGCCCCGAACAGGTGCGCGCCGCGCTTCGCCCGGACACCATCCTCGTCTCTGTCATGACGGCCAACAACGAGATCGGCACGACGAGCCCATCCGCGAGATCGCCGCCGTCACGCGCGCCCACGGCGCGCTCTTTCACACCGACGCCGTGCAGGCGGTCGGGCATATCCCGATAAACGTGGCCGACCTGGGCGTCGACCTGCTCTCACTGGCCGGGCACAAGTTCGGCGGCCCGAAGGGCGTGGGCGTCCTGTACATCCGCAAGGGTGTGCGCATCACGCCGCTGCTGCACGGCGGCGGGCACGAGCGGGGCCAGCGCTCGGGCACGGAAAACGTGGCCGGCGCCGTGGGCCTCGCGGCCGCGCTGACGCATGCCGTGCAGGCGCTGCCCGAGACGGAGCCCCTTGTCACCGCCCGCCGCGCGCGCGTCATCGAGGCCCTTTCAAAGATCCCATTTTCGCGCCTGACCGGGGACCCTGTCCACCGGCTGCCGGGGAACATCTCCTTTGTGTTCGAGGCGGTCGAGGGCGAATCCCTCGTCCTCGGGCTCGACATGGCGGGCGTGTGCGCCTCGTCGGGCTCGGCCTGTTCCTCCGGTTCGCTGGACCCGTCCCACGTGCTGCTCGCCATCGGGCTGCCCCACGAGATCGCCCATGGCTCGCTGCGCCTCACGATCAGCGAGTACAACTCCGAGGAGGAGATCGACTATCTCATCGAGCAGGTCACAAACACCGTGAACCGGAGCCGCCGGATGTCGCCCCTGTGGAACGAGGAGACCCTTTCTCCCACGGAGCGCTTCTGGACGCGGGGCGCCCCCGCCTGAGGCCGGCGCCGCGCCAACGCGTCGCGTCAATATTTGGCGCCTTGCTGCCGCGAAGCGGCAGCAAAAACAAGAATTTGGGTTGCGGGTGCGGCCTACGTTGGAGAGAGGACTGAACACAGCCATGTATTCCGACAAGGTCATGGACCATTTTTCGAACCCCCGCAATGTGGGGGAGCTGGCGGACGCCAACGCCGTGGGCCGCGTGGGAAACCCCAAGTGCGGCGATATTATGAAAATGATGATGCGCATTGAGCGCGATGTCATCACGGACGTCAAATTCAAAACGTTCGGCTGCGGCGCCGCCGTGGCCACTTCCAGCATGGCGACGGAACTCGTCAAGGGCCGGACCGTCGCGGAGGCGCTGGCCCTGACCAACAAGGCCGTGGCCGAGGCGCTGGACGGCCTGCCCCCTGTCAAGATGCACTGTAGCGTGCTGGCCGAGGAGGCCATCAAATCCGCGATCTCCGACTATTACCGCCGGCAGGGCGTCGACCCCGTGCCCATTGTGGGCTGCAACATCGACTGCGAACATTGCCACTGATGCCGCGGGAAGTTTGGCTGGCCGCCGCCCTGCTGGCGCTGGCCCTCGCGCTGACGGCGGCGCGGATGCTCCTCCGCGCCGGCCGGATCGGCCGCGCGCGGGTGGGGCCTGTCATCGGCCGCGCGGCGGACCCGGAGACGGCGGCGCGCGCCGCCGAAGGTCTGGGCGCGCTCATTCGCTGCCGGACCGTATCCCTCGACGCGCCCCGCGGGCACGCCGAGTGGGTGCGCCTGCGCGACGAATTGAAGCACCGTTACCCGTCTGTCCACGCGGTGATGGAACGGGAGACCGTCGGGCTGTTCAGCCTGCTCTACCGCTGGAAATCTTTGGATCCTCAGGGGGACCCGCTGCTCTTTTGCGGGCACCTCGACGTGGTGCCCGCCGAGGACGGCCTCTGGCACTGCCCGCCCTTCGAGGGGCGGGTCGAGGGCGGCTATGTCTGGGGGCGCGGCGCGCTGGACTGCAAACACATTGTCACCTGCCTGCTGGAGGCTGCCGAAGGCCTGATCCGGCAAGGGTTTTCGCCCACGCGGGACCTCTACTTCGCGTTTGGGCACGACGAGGAGACCGGCGGCGCGGAGGGCGCCGCCGCGCTGGCCGTCCTGTTTGCCAAGCGCAATCTCCGCTTCGCCATGGTCCTCGACGAGGGCGGCGCGCTGGCCCGCGGCATCCTCTCCCTCCGCCGCCCGGTGGCCGAGATCGGCGTGAGCGAAAAGGGCATGATGAATGTGCGTCTCACCGCCCGAAGCGCGGGCGGCCACGCCGCGCTCCCGCCGCCGCACACGGCGCTCGGCCGGGTCGCCGAGGCCGTCTGCCGGGTGGAGTTTCGGCCCGGCCCGGCCCGCCTCACGCCGCTGACCACCGACCTTTTGGCCGCGCTCGCGCCGTACCTCTCTTTTTCCTGGCGCTTTTTGATCGCCAACCGTCGGCTGCTGCGCCGGCCGCTGCTGCGCCGGCTGACGCGCTGCGGGGCGAATGCCTGGCTGCGCACAACCTTCGCGCCCACAACGGCGCGGGCGGGCACGGCCCCGAATGTCCTGCCGGACACCGCCGAGGTCGTGTTGAACGTCCGTCTGCTGCACGGGGAGCGGGGCGAGGACGCGCTCGCGTATTTGCGGGACTTGTTCTCCGGGCTGGACCTGGAGATAGACACCCTCTTTTTGCAGGAGGCCTCCCAGATCTCGGACTACCGGGGCGCGCCCTTCGCGCGGCTCGGCGAAAGCGTGCGGGCGGTGTTTGGCGCCGTGCCGGTCGTCCCTGTTCTCTTGGCGTCGGCCACCGACGCGCGGCGCTACGAGCCCTTCTCCGCCCATGTGTTTCGTTTCTGCCCCTTTGTGCTCACGCCGGACGAGCGCGCGCGCATGCACGCCGCCGACGAGCGCGTGAGCCTGGAGGGGCTGGGGCTGGCGGTCGCCTTCTACGAAGATCTGCTGCGCCGCTGTGCCGGCCCGGCGTTCGGCGACGGGCCGGAGGACGAGACCGGCGCCTTCTCCGAGCCGGCGTCTGGCGCCCCGCCGCCCCCCGTCGAGGCGCCAGACCCATAAAACAGGGCTTTGGGGCGCCCCCGGCCGCCGCCCCTCGCCCCTTTCGAAGAAGCGGAATTTTTTCTCTTTCTTTTTGGCGCAAAACGGCGTATAATAAGCCCCGAAGAGGATGTCTCCCCGCCGGCGGGCCCGGCGAAAGGACATCCCGCGGGGCGTTTTTATATCTGCGTTTGCCCAATGTGGGCTGCCTCCGCAGCCCACATTCCAGATTCTCGTTTTTTATTGCCGCTTCGCGGCAATAAGGTACCAACGTGGGTTGCCCCTGCAACCCACAACCCAAATTCTTGTTTTTTGTTGCCGCTTCGCGGCAACAAGGTATTAAAACGCCCCGGGAAGGAGGAAAAGATATGGAATACAACATCTTGGGAGAACCGATGCCGGTCGTCGTCTGTACCCTGCAACCCGGCGAATCCATGCTCACCGAACGCGGGTCCATGGCGTGGATGACCCCCAACATGCAGATGGACACCAACGCGGGCGGCTCCCTCGGCAAGGCCTTCGGGCGCATGTTCTCGGGCGAATCGATGTTCCAGAACCTCTACACGGCGCAGGGCGGCGTCGGCATGATCGCCTTTGCGTCCAGTTTCCCCGGCGCCATCCGCGTGGTGCAAGTCACCCCGGACCACCCGGTCATCTGCCAAAAATCCGCGTTCCTCGCCTCCCAGCCCAGCATAGAACTCTCCATCCACCTTCAAAAGAAGCTGGGCGTGGGCTTCTTCGGCGGCGAGGGGTTCATCATGCAGCGCCTCTCGGGCCACGGGCTCGCCTTTTTGGAGATCGACGGCTTCGCCGTCGAATACACCCTGCAACCCGGCCAGAGCCTGATCGTCGACACCGGCAACCTCGCGCTGGCCGACGCCACCTGTTCGATCGACATCCAGCAGGTGCCCGGCCTGAAAAACAAACTGCTGGGCGGCGAGGGCCTCTTCAACACGCGGGTCACGGGCCCCGGGCGCGTGGTGCTGCAGACCATGCCCATGAGCGGCTTTGCCGCGGCCCTCTCCCCCTTCCTCTCCAGCAAGAGTTGATCCGCCCTTGGGCAGCCACTATATCTTGAGGCATACCTCAAGATATAGTGGCTGCCCCCGTGAGCCCCCCGGCCGCGGCGGAGCGCGGCCTCTGCGGCGTTGTTGACAAGCCCCGCGCAAAACGCTACAATGGAGACAGTTGAGCACCTCCACGCGGGTCCCCCTCCCCCGCGCACGAGGTTTTTGGAGGCGCCCAGTTGGATACGGGTTCGGCGAAACGCGCGCTCGGCGCCCGCCGAACTTCACGATGCGAAAGGCGGTGGCCCGTTGGGCAGCTTTGTCGACCATTACAGCGTGCTGCAAGTTCATCCGGAGGCCGAACAGGAGGTCATCCAGGGCGCTTACAAGCGGCTGTGTAAAAAATACCACCCGGATCTGAACACCGCGCCGCAGGCCCTGGCGCGGATCGCGGCGATCAACATTGCGTACGAAGTACTCGGCGACGCGGACAAACGCGCCGTCTACCACGCCGAGTGGCTGCGCCGCCGCGCCGCGGCCGTGCCGGTGAGGCCCCAGACCCCGGGGCGCCCTCCCGCGGTCCAGCTGGGCACACCCCAGGCGCGCCAGCTGGTGTCCGACTACTTCTCTCACCTCTCGGCCGGCCGCTACCGGGAGGCCTTCGCGCTGGTCAGCGAGACGGACAAAACGCACTTCTCCTTCGGCGATTTCGTCGAATGGCAGACCTCTGTCTCCGCCACCTATGAGATCGGCCCCTTCTCGCTGTCTCTTTACAAGATCCACCCCGGTTTTCGCATGGAGGGCCGCACCCGTTTTCTCGCCGAGGAGTACCGGGTGACGGTGCAGGAAAAAAACCGGAAGACAGGCGGCGTGACCGAGTACTCCTTTACCAAGTACGCCGTACTGGAGCGGGACCTCTGGCGGCTCTATCTGGGCTACCGGGATCTCACCCCGCTGATGGCGCGTTTTAAAGTGGACTCGCTGACGCAGGAGGAATCTCTGCTGCTCAGCCGCTGGGAACGCTATATAAAGACCACGAACGTGACGCTGGGGCTGCCCAATCGGCAGGGCTTTGAGGAGCTGCTGGCGCCGGAGATTTACCGTTATAAGCGGTATGCCCGCCCCTTTACGCTGGCCTCGTTTCAGGTGGCGCTGCCGGATCGGGCGGCGGGCGCCGGGCAGGCCGCGC
>JAIRML010000307.1 GCA_031258665.1 Oscillospiraceae bacterium
CCTCACACCAGGCCTCGTAGTGGCGGGGGTTTTCCCGCACGATCAGAGCGTTTCGCATGATGGTCCGCAGCGTTCCCTCGCACAGCGCGTCGGTCAGGTCCACATGGGGCGTGTGGGAGAAGTAGCGCTCGAAGATATGGCTCATCATATCGGCCACGCCGTTGGCGATCTGGTGGGCGGGCAACGTGAAAAACAGCTCGGGGTTCACAAAGCTGACGAGCGGGCGCAGGGGCTGGCAGCCGTAGCCGTATTTCAGCTGTTTTTCCTCGTTTGTGATGACGGTGCTGCTGCTGGCCTCGCTGCCCGCGGCGGGGATCGTGAGCACCACGGCCACCGGGAGAGCCCTGTCCACGGGGCGGCCGCTCTCATAGAGCTCCCACACGTCGCCGTTTACGTAGTAGCCGGCGGCAATGGCTTTGGCGGAATCGATCACGCTGCCGCCGCCCACGGCGAGGATCAGGTCGACGCCCTCCTGCCGGCAGAGGTCGATCCCCTCACGCACGAGGCTGAGGCGCGGGTTGGGCACCACGCCGCCGAGTTCCGCAAAGGGCAGGCCGGCGCGGTGCAGCGACGCGGTGATCTCGTCGTACAGTCCGCTCTTGCGGATGCTCTGCCCGCCGTAGTGCAGCAGCAGTTTTTGGGTGTGGGGCCGCAAGACGGCCCCCACCTCTTTTTGCACGCCCTTTCCAAAGATCAGCCGGGTGGGGGAACAGTAATCGAAATTCAACATGACGCATCCTCCTCACATACGGGAGGCGGACCGCAAGCGCGCCGCCTCCGTTTTGTCCATTATAAACCAAAACGGCGCCCTTCGCAAATGGGGCGCCCCTATTCTCTGTTCACGGTCAGCTGCCGTGCCCCGTCCTCGGAGCGGATCTGGGCGCGCTTGATTTTGCCGCCCACGGTCTTCGGGAGTTCGTCGACAAATTCGACAATGCGCGGGTACTTGTAGGGGGCCGTGACGCGTTTGACATGTTCCTGGAGCTCCCCCGCCAGCGCGTCGGAGCCTGTGCGGCCGGCGGCCAGCACGACGGTGGCCTTGACCACCTGCCCGCGCACCGGGTCGGGGACCGCGGTGACCGCGCACTCGACCACCGCCGGGTGCTCCAGCAGCGCGGACTCCACCTCAAAGGGGCCGATGCGGTAGCCGGAACATTTGATCACGTCGTCGCTGCGCCCGACAAACCAGTAGTAGCCGTCCGAGTCGCGCCAGGCCACGTCGCCCGTGTTGTAGTAGCCCTCGCCCATGACGCTTGCCGTGAGCGCCGGGTCGCGGTGGTAGCCGGTGAAGAGCCCCGCCGGCATGTGGTCGCGGATGCCGCGCACGACGATCTCGCCCTCCTCGCCCTCGCGGCACGACCGGCCCTCCGCGTTGATAAGGTCGATGTCGTACAGCGGGGAGGGTTTGCCCATGGAGCCGGGCTTCGGCTCAAACCAGCGAAAATTCGCAATGAGCACCGACGACTCCGACTGCCCAAACCCCTCGCGGAGTTTGCGGCCGGTCAGGTCATACCAGCGCCGGAACACCTCCGGGTTCAGCGGTTCTCCGGCGTTGCCGCAATTTTCGATCGACGAGAGATCGTACTTCGTCAGGTCCTCCTGCAGCATAAAACGAAACATGGTGGGCGGCGCGCAAAATGTGGTCAGTCGGTATCGCTCGATCTTTTCGAGCAGGCGCGCCGGGACAAACTTGTCCATGTCGTAGGCAAAGACCACCGCGCCGCAGATCCACTGGCCGTAGATCTTGCCCCAGCCGAACTTGGCCCAGCCGGAGTCGGAGACCGACATGTGCAGCTTGCCCTCTTGCACCTGCTGCCAGTAGTGCGCCGTGACAATATGCCCCAGTGGGTGCGCGTGGTTGTGCACGGCCATCTTGGGGAACCCCGTCGTGCCCGAGGTGAAGTAGATCATCATCATGTCGTCCCGGCGCGTGGCATCCGCCCCGGTGGGGCGCGCGAAGACATCGGGGTATGTTTCGAGCGCGGCCGCAAAGTCGAGCCAACCGCTCCGCCGGCCCGCCACCAGCGCGCGCGCGGGCGCCCGGTCGGTTTTCTCCAGGGCCTGCTCCACCTGGGAGACGACGAAGGCGTCGTCCACACAGACCAGCATCTTGATATCCGCCGCGCCGACGCGGTAGACGATGTCCTTGGCCGTGAGCTGGAGTGAGGCCGGGATCAAGACAGCCCCCAGCTTGATGAGCGCCGTGGCGCACACCCAATATTCCCAGCGGCGGCGCAGGATTAGCATGACCGTGTCGCCCTTGCGGATGCCCTGCGCCCGAAAGAAGTGCGCGGCGCGGTTCGAAAGGCGCGAGATCTCGTCAAAGGTGAAGCGCCGCTCCCCGCCGTGGTCGTCGCACCACAAAAGCGCCGGCTTCCCCCTGTCGTGCGCCGCCCAGGCGTCCACAACGTCGAAGCCGAAGTTGAAGTCCTCCGGGACACGCACCCGGTAATTGGTTTTGAAATCCTCGTACGAGTCAAAGTCGACGCGGGGCAAAAACCGTTTGAGCAGCATCATACCCTGTGTTCCCTTTCTTTCTTTCTTTCTTTCTTTTGAGAAGTAGCCTGACGTGGGTTGCCCCTGCAACCCACAACCCAAAATTTCTGTTTTTCATTGCCGCTTCGCGGCAATGAGGCGCTATTCGGAGATGACGGTCAAAAAACGGGCGCGGCCGCCGACGGCGCGCTGGCCGTGGGGGTGCGAGGGGTCGAAATATACGCTGTCACCCGGCTCCAGGCGGACGCGCTTGTCCGCGAAGAGGAGTTCGATGACCCCCTCGAGGATAAAGTTGAACTCCTGCCCGGCGTGGGTGACGAGCGCCGGGTCCTTGTCCTCGGCGTCGACGGTCACAAGCAGGGGCTCCATCATCTTGTGTTTGAACGTGTGGGCCAGGCTGTGAAAGCGGTAGCCGGGGTAGCGGTCGACGCTCATACCCTCCCCGCGCCGGACGACCGAGTAGGTGGCGAGGTGGGGCGCGGCCCCAATCAGCAGCTCGCTCAAGTCCACGCCGAAGCGGTGGGCGAGGTGGTAGAGCGCCGAGATCGGCACATCCTCGCCACTTGTTTCCCAGCTTTGATATACCGATTCCGGGACATGCAACTCCGCGGCCAGCGCCGGGGCGGAGAGCCCGCAGATCTCCCGCAGCTCCCGGATGCGCGCGGCCATTTGGCGGATCTCTTCGTTCATCAAGCTCCCTCCTATTTATAAGAAACTGTGCCGCCCAGCAGGCCCACGCAGTCGTGGTGGGGCCGGGCGGCAATGTCGGCGCGGCGCGCCCGAAACAGCGTGTGGCCGACGGCCAGCACAAGAAAATCGTACGACAGCGCCGCCTCCAGCGGCACATTGTCAAACCCGTCCACAGACGCCGCCGCGGCGTGCGGCTCGCAGGCCGCGACCGCGACGCCCCGCGCCCGCAGCGCGCGGCACAGCGTGAGCGCCGGCGATTCCCGCAGGTCGTCGACATCCGGCTTGTAGGCGAGGCCCAGCACGCACACGCGCGCGCCGGGGGCGAGCCGGCGCCGCACGGCGTCGGCCACGAGCAGGGGTTTTTGGTCGTTGACGCGCCGGGCCGCGGCGATGAGCGGCGTGTCGTCGGGGAAGAGGCCGTGGATAAACCACGGGTCCACCGCAATGCAGTGCCCGCCCACACCCACGCCGGGGGAGAGGATGTTCACCCGGGGGTGGCAGTTGGCCAGCTCGATGAGCCGGAACACGTCGATGCCGAGTTTCTCCGCCACCAGAGACAGTTCGTTGGCGTAGGCGATGTTGATGTCCCGAAACGTATTTTCCACCAACTTGCACATCTCGGCCGTGATATCGTCGGTCACGCGGAGGCGGCCCCCGGTGGCCACGCGGCGGTAGAGGCCGCAGGCCAGGTGCGCGGCGGCCCCGGTGCGCGCGCCGACAACGCGGTCGTTGTCCGCCAGTTCCCGCAAGATGCGGCCGGGGATGACCCGTTCGGGGCAGTGGGCCACGTGGAACTCGTCCGCGGCGAGGCCGGAGCTCTCCGAGAGCCAGGCCTCCAGCCGCCGGCAGGTGCCGGGCGGCACGGTGGACTCCAGCACGACGAGGTTGCCGGGCCGAAGGCGCGCGGCCACATCCCGCGCGGCCGACTCCACAAAGCGCAGGTCGGCGGCGCGCACACCGTCGTCCCTCGTGAGATGCGGCGTCTGCACCGTGATGACGAAGGCGTCGGCCTCGGGCGGCGTGTGGGCAAAGGTCAGCCGGCCGGCGGCGAGCGCCTCGGCGAGCGCCGCGTCGAGGCCGGGCTCGGCGATGGGCGCGCGCCCATCGCGCAGCGCCTCGACGACGTCGGGCCGTATGTCCGCGCCGCACACGGAAAACCCACCCAGCGCCAGGGTGACGGCGGTGGGCAGGCCGATGTATCCGAGCCCCAATACACAGATGCGTTCCATCGCGATTCCTCCAATATTTCTCAATATTGAGAATCTAACGTGGGTTGCACCTGCAACCCACAATCCAAATTCATATTTTTGTTGCCGCTTCGCGGCAACAAGGTACTAAGACCGGGCGCCGCGGGTTGTCAGAGGTCGGCGCGCAGGCGCTCCGCCAGGTCGGTCCGCTCCCAGGGCAGGTCCAGGTCGGCGCGGCCAAAGTGGCCGTAGGCCGCCGTCGCGCTGTAGATCGGCCGGCGCAGGTCCAGTGTCTTGATGATCCGCGCCGGGCGGAAATCAAAGTGCCGCGCGACGAGCGCGGACAGGGTCTCGTCGTCCGCCGCGCCGGTGCCAAAGGTGTCCACGAGGACAGAGACAGGGCGCGCCACGCCAATGGCGTAGGCCACCTCGATCTCGCAGCGGCGCGCGAGGCCGGCGGCCACCAGGTTCTTGGCGGCGTAACGGGCCATGTACGAGGCGCTCCGGTCCACCTTGGTCGGGTCCTTGCCGGAGAAACTGCCGCCGCCGTGGCGGGCGTAGCCGCCGTAGGTGTCGACAATGATCTTGCGGCCGGTGAGGCCCGAGTCGCCCTGCGGGCCGCCCACGACGAAGCGCCCGGTGGGGTTGATG
>JAIRML010000022.1 GCA_031258665.1 Oscillospiraceae bacterium
CTCTTCCAGCCCCCCTTGCCTGTCTGTCGTTTTTTATGCGATTGCCCTGAAGCCTCCCCGATGGATATTGACAATTTGCCACAAAACCCGGATAATAGTGAATTGGATCGAGTCCCACATATGGGCGGCGGAAGGCCGCTCTTGCGGAGCATGTTGGCAGAGGTGATGGGCCGCCTGTGAAGACAGGCGCCGCGCCGCCCAACGGATATCGGGGGCTTTTGTGTGAAAATCATCATCATCGGCGACGGAAAAGTTGGCTATAACCTCGCCGAAAACCTCTCGCACGAATCGGACAACGATGTGACCATCATCGACAAGAACGCTGAGGCGCTGCGCAAGACCATCGAGAACCTGGACGTCCGCTGCATCAAAGGCAGCGGCGTCAGCACCAAGATCCTGCTGGAGGCCGGGGTCCGGGAGACGGACCTGCTGATCGCCGCCACCTCCAGCGACGAGATGAACATGGTGTGCTGTCTCACGGCCAAGAAGCTGGGCGCGGACCACACGGTCGCGCGGATCCGCGACCCGGAGTACGCCAACGAACTCTCGCAGATCAAAACCGACCTCGGCCTCGACCTCGTCATCAACCCGGAGCGGGCCGTGGCCTCCGAGATCGTAAAGCTGCTGGAGTTCCCCTCCGCTTCCAGCGTGGAGGTGTTTGCGAAGAGCCGCGTGGAGATGGTCGAGATCAAGGTGGTTGCCGACATGCCCATCGTCGGGATGCCGCTGAAAGACATCTCCAAAAAGGTCTCCTCCTCCGTGCTGATCGGCGCCGTCACGCGCGGCGGCGACGTCATCATCCCCAACGGAGAGACGGTGATCCTGGCCGGTGACCTCATTTATATCATCGGGCGGCCGTCCCGGATCTTCCGCTTCTGCACCCAGATCGGGCTGCACACCCAGCGGGTCAAAAACGTCATGATCGTCGGCGGCGGCCGCGTCGCCTACTACCTCGCGCAGTACCTGGACGAGAGCGAGATCAAGGTCAAGATCATCGAAAGCAACGCCGAGAGGTGCGTCGAACTGTCCGAACTGCTGCCCGGGGCGCTGATCATCCACGGCGACGGTTCGGACGACAAAGTGCTGCACTCAGAAAACCTCAGCCACATGGACGCCTTTGTGTCCGTCACCGGCATGGACGAGGAAAACCTGATGACCGCCCTGCTGGCCAAGTGGTGCAAGGTGCCGAAGGTCGTGGCCAAGATCAACCGGACCGGCTATACCCAGGTGATCCACGACATGGGCATCGACAACCTCGTGCAGCCCAAGCTCATCACGGCCAATTACATCCTTCGGTATGTGCGGGGCCTGCAAAACGAGATGGGCAACCCCGTCAACACCCTCTACCAGATCCTCGGCGAACAGGCGGAGGCCATTGAATTCATCATCAGCCGTCCCTCCAAACTGCTGGACACGCCGCTGCGGAAGCTGCCGATCGTGCGGGGCGTGCTGGTCGCCGTCATCGCCAGGGGCAGCGACATCATCATCCCCCACGGAAACGACTGCCTCAGAATCGGGGACCACGTCGTCCTGATCACAAAGGGGCGCCCGCTCTCCAACCTCGACGACATCCTGGAGGAGTCGTGACTGTATGAATTACTTGATGATCTTCAAAAGCTTGGGGACGCTCTGCTATATGGAGGCGGCCGGGATGCTGATCCCACTCGGCGTCGCGCTGCTGGACGGGGACAGTGATGCGCTGGCGTTTTTACTCTCCGCCCTGGCCACGGCGGCGGTGGGGCTGGCGCTGAGCGCCCTGCGGCCGCGTAGCACCGACATCTACGCAAAAGACGGCTTCGCCATCGTCGGGCTCGGCTGGCTGCTGATCTCTGTGCTGGGCGCACTGCCGTTTTTGCTTAGCGGCGCCACCCCCTCTTTGGTGGACGCGCTCTTTGAATCGACCTCCGGCTTCACCACGACGGGCGCCACCGTCCTGCGAACCGTGGAGACCCTGACGCGGGGGGTCGCGCTTTGGCGCAGCCTCACCCTCTGGATGGGCGGCCTCGGCTTTTTGGTTCTGATGCTTGCCCTCCTGCCGGGCGGCGCGCGGGCCAACACCGTCCACATCATGCGGGCGGAGTCCCCGGGCCCCAGCCCCGACAAATTTGTGCCCAAGGTCGGGCAGGTGGCCAAGATCCTCTACGGCATCTACCTCGCCATCACGGCGGCGGTGTTTCTGTTGCTGCTCCTCGGCGGCATGGGTCCGTTCGACGCCGTCATCCACGCCCTCGGCACCTCGAGCACAGGCGGCTTTTCAAACTACAACGCGAGCATGGGCGCCTTCGACAGCGCCTATGTTGAGGGTGTCATCACCGTGTTTATGCTGCTCTCCGGCGTCAACTTCACGCTCTATTACGCGTTGCTCAAGCGCAATTGGCGGCCCGTGCTGCGCGACGAGGAACTGCGTCTTTACATGGTGATCGCCCTGGTGGCCACCGCGCTCGTCACACTGAATCTCCTCGACGGCGGCGCCTTTGGGGACGCGTTGCGGCGCGCCTCGTTTCAGGTCGCCGCCTTCCTTTCGACCACCGGATATACGACGGTCAATTTCAGCGCCTGGCCGGCGCTGAGCCAGTTTGTCCTGTTTTTATTGACGGCGTTCGGCGCGATGGCCGGTTCCACGGGCGGCGGACTGAAAAGCGTGCGTCTCCTGATCCTGTATAAAATCGTCCGGCGGGAGGTGGGCAAGCTGATCCATCCCCGCTCGGTCCGGACCGTCACGATCAACGGCAAAGCGGTGGAGGAATCCATACTTTCCGGCGTCGTGATATTCTTTTTTCTCTACATCGCCCTCGCGGCAGTCGGCGTCCTCGTGCTGTCGGCCACCGACGGCAAGAATCTCCTTTCGACAACATTGGCGGTCTTTGCCTCGCTCAACAACACCGGGCCTGTCTCTGACCTCGTGGAAACAACGGGACATTGCGCCGATTTTTCGGTGGCCGGCAAGCTCACACTGTCGCTGTGTATGATCGTCGGCCGGCTCGAAATCTACCCCGTGCTCCTGCTCTGCACCCCCACTTTCTGGCGGCGCGTGGGCGCGTAACGCGTAAATTTGTAAAGCGGCGTCCATCCGGACGCCCTTTTGTCAAAGAACCCTTGCCGCGCAGGGCGGCAGGGGTTCTTTGACGTTGTGTCTTATAAAAAACCGGCGCGCGGCGCTTTGACGTAAATTGTCGGATCTTGCAAATTTTTGCGCGATGATGTATACTGTAGTAACTATATCTGCGCACACGGTTTTTGGTATTTGTATGCATTCCATGTTTTTACAAAATATCCAAAAATTTTCCTTTTTATCGAGTCAGCGCTCCACATTCCAAGCGCGAGGAAGATGATGAGATGTTGCAGGAGAACTTTGTATGTCCCTGGGACGGATGGATCTTCACACGTCTCCTGGGGAACGGCGCGTATGGCAGGGTCTACCTGGTTTCCAGGCAGGAGTACGGCAGCACCTATTACTCCGCAATCAAACACATTCCGATCCCCGGCGATATCGGCCAGATTGACGACATTTTCGCCGAGGGTATGGCGACCAACGCCGCCACACTTCAGGCCTACTGCATGCAGATCCTGGAGTCCTTCATGACGGAAATCAACATCAATGTCGAGTTGCGCGGGCACACAAATTTCGTCTCCTATGACGACCACAAGATCCTTCCGCGCACAGACGGACCCGGCTACGACATCTACATCAAGATGGAGTACCTGCAGAATCTGACCGATTATATGCGGGCCTTCCCCATCCGTCTCCTCGACGTGGTCAAATTGGGGGAGGATCTCTGCAACGCGCTGTCCGTACTGCAAAAGCGCAGTCTCGTCCACCGGGACGTAAAACCGGAGAATATCTTCATCAGCCGCGGCGGCGATTTCAAGTTGGGAGATTTCGGAATATCTCGGATGTTGGATGAGTCGGTGACGCGCATGTCCTCCCGGGGGACCACGATGTTCATGGCCCCGGAGTTGATCCGCCAGGAGAAAGGCGACTACCGCGTGGACATCTACTCGTTCGGGCTGGTGCTCTACCGCCTGCTCAACGGGGGCCGCGCGCCTTTTCTGCCGCCGCCGCCCGCGCTGATCTCACATTTCGAATACCACACGGCACAGGAACTCCGGGTGAAGGGAGACCCGTTGCCGCCGCCGGCCTTCGCCGACGCCGCGCTGTCGGGGATCATCTTGCGGGCGTGTGCCTTCGAACCGCACAGGCGGTGGCGGGACGCCTTCGAGATGCTGGAGCACCTGTACGCCTACCGCGCCTCTCTGACGGACCGGGCTCTGCAGACGGTTGTCATGAACAGGCTGCCGGGCCACGACGGGGCGAGGCAAGATCCGCAGATCGAACACCAGACGAAGCTGCTGTTCCCTGTGCAGACCCCGAGCACGCCGCCCGCTTACGCGCCGCCGATGGGCGTCCCCTCCGGGGACCCGCCGGCCCCGCCCACGTTTGCCGCGCGGCCGCCCGCGCCGCCCGCTTACGCGCCGCCGATGGGCGCCCCCTCCGGGGACCCGCCGGCCCCGCCCACGTTTGCCGCGCGGCCGCCCGCGCCGCCCGCTTACGCGCCGCCGATGGGCGCCCCCTCCGGGGACCCGCCGGCCCCGCCCA
>JAIRML010000026.1 GCA_031258665.1 Oscillospiraceae bacterium
CCATTGAGGAGGCCGAGGGGCTGCGCACCTTGGTGGAGGAGTATGGGCTGACGCAGGAGGAGGCCGCCGAACGGGTGGGCCGCTCCCGGCCGGCGCTCGCCAACAGCCTTCGCCTGCTGTCCCTGCCCGAGGCCGTGCGCGCGCACCTTGTCGAAGGGCGCCTCTCGGCCGGGCACGCCCGCGCGCTCCTGTCGCTCACCGGCGCGGCGCTGATGGAGAAAACCGCGGTGCGCGTCGTCTTTGACGGGCTGTCGGTGCGGCAGACCGAGGCGCTCTGCCGGCGGCTGCAGACGGAGACCACGGCGACGCCCGGGACCCGCGAACCGAATTATCTTGCGGAGCACGAGCGCCGCCTCTCCGAGGATTTGGGGCGCCGCGTCTCCATCGCCGCGGGGCCGAAGAAGGGCCGGCTCACGATCGAATTTTACGGTCCGGAGGACCTGGACACGCTGATGGACCGACTGATCCGATCCAAATGAGAAGCGACCGGCCCCAGGCCGGCCGGAGAGGTGTGGTGGCAATGAAGCCGGATTCGAAGATTGTGGAGCTCCCGTGCCCGCCGGCGCCGCCTTCCGGCGCCGAACCGGAGGCCCCGGCCCGCACGCCGGGGAACGCGCACTTTTTGTTTAAATATGTGATTGTTTTGATGGGCGCCGCCCTATTCTTTGTATTTTTATCTTATCTCTCCCAAATGCAGCGGCAGAGTGAGCTGGGCTGGGCCGAGGCGGAGCGCCAGGCGGAGTTCTCTGTGTCGGCACTCGAGAGTATGGAAAAACTGCGGGAAAGAAACGAGTCTCTCACCGCCCAGACCGCGCGTGACGCCGCGCAGATCGGCACGTTGGAGGATGAGATCGAGGCGCTGCTCCGCGAACAGGCGGACCTGGCGGCCGACGCCGAGGCGCGGGCGGCGCAGCAGACGGAGGAACGCTCCGCCGCCGAGGCGGCCGCCGCGGACGCGCAAAACCGGGAGCGGGCGCTCGAACTGTTGTGGCGGATTGAACGGCTTGTGGCGTCGCGGCGGTACACGCAGGCCCGCGAGACCCTGGCGGCCATGACGGAGGCGGGCCTCGACGCGCACCTCTCCGACCGGCCCGACGCGTTGTTCTCCGACGGACTGTCGGCGCGGGAGGAGCTCGCCCGCCTGACGGAGATCCTGCATCCATAGTTCCCATTTATTTCCAACGTTGGCTGCCTCCGCAGCCCAAAACCTGCCTGCCGGCAGGCAGGCAGGCCCAAATTCTTGTTTTTTATTGCCGCTCCGCGGCCATAAGTTACTAATTACGCCGTACCCGGCGCAGCGCCGGATCACGGATTATGCCGAATCACGAAGAAGGGACGGCTTTGCAATGAAGATACAAACAGACTTGGGCGTCATCGATATCAGCGCCGACGTGTTTACCACCATCAGTGGCTGGGCGGCCAACAACTGCTTCGGCGTCAAAGGCATGGCCATCCGCTCGATGTCGGACGGCTTTGTCTACCTGCTGCGGCGGGACAGCCTGTCCAAGGGCGTCAAAGTGAATGCCATCGAAGACGACGCCGTGAACATCGAGCTGCACATTGCCGTGGACCACGGCGTCAACATCCCCGCCGTCAGCCGGTCCATCATCTCCGAGGTGCGCTATGTGGTGGAGAAGCTGACCGGCGTACGGGTGGCCCGCGTGGACGTCTGTGTGGACTCCATCATGGCCGACGCGTAGCCCATTCGAGCTCTTCCCGCGCGTGGGCGTCTCTCATCGCTTCGCGCCGGCGCTGTCTCCGGCAGAGGTGACGAGAGTACACATTCCTTCCTGGAGGTGTCTGCTTTGATTGAGCGCATTGACGGCGCCCTGTTTACCAAAGCGGTCCTGTCCGCCGCCGCGGCCATCGAGGCCGAGCGGCAGCAGATCAACGAATTGAATGTCTTCCCGGTGCCGGACGGAGACACCGGGACCAACATGTCGCTCTCCTTCGGCGCGGCGGCGGCGGAACTCTCCCAGTGCGCCCACCCGGAGGCCGGGCGGGCGGTCGAGGTCGCCTCGCAGGCGCTGCTGCGCGGCGCGCGGGGCAACTCGGGCGTCATCTTGTCTCTGCTGTTCCGCGGGTTTGCCAAAGCGGTCAAAGACCGCGCGTCGCTGAGCGGCGCCGATCTGGCGGCCGGCCTCTCCGCCGGCGTCGACGTGGCGTACCGCGCCGTCATGAAGCCGGCGGAGGGCACCATCCTCACCGTGTCCCGCGTCTCGGCGGCCCGCGCGGCGAAGGCCGCGGAGGAGAACCCCGCCGCCGAGTTTGTCCTGACGCAGACGCTGGCCGCCGCCGAGGCGGCGCTGCTGGAGACTGTCCACCAGAACCCTGTGCTGGAGAAGGCGGGCGTTGTGGACGCCGGCGGCCGAGGGTACTGCGTGATCCTCTCCGGTATGTTGGCCGCCCTGCGGGGCGAGCCGATGGCCGCCGCCCCCGCCGTGGAGGGGCAGCCGCTGCGCGCGCGGGCGGACTTTTCGGAGTATATGGCCGAGGACATCAAATTTGACTATTGCACAGAATTCATCATCACCCGCCAAAAGAAGCGCGACGCCGCGCGTCTGCGGGCCTTTTTGGAGGCGATCGGCGACAGCCTGGTCGTCGTGGACGACGACCAGGTCATCAAGGTGCATGTCCACACGAACCACCCCGGCCGCGCGCTGGAGGAGGCGCTGATATACGGACCGCTCTCGTCGATCAAGATCGAAAATATGCGCATCCAACACACGGAGCAGGTGATCCGGCAGGCCGCCGCGCCAGAGGCGAAAACGGAGACGCGCGTCGTCGCGCCGCCCGCGCGCCGGTACGGCTTTGTGACCGTCTGCGCGGGCGACGGGCTCACGCGGGTGCTGCGGGACCTGGGCGCCGACCAGGTGATCGCGGGCGGCCAGACGATGAACCCGAGCACGGAGGCCATGTTGGAGGCCGTCGACACGACGCCGGCCGAGGTGGTCTTCATCTTGCCCAACAACAAAAACATCATCATGGCGGCCGAGCAGTGCCTGCCGCTGTCCGAGAAGGAACTCGTCGTCATCCCGACCATGTCCGTCCCGCAGGGCATCGCGGCGCTGCTGGCCGTGGACGTCCGCGCCGGGCTCTCGGAGAACCGCGAGGCGATGCTCGCGGCCCTCTCCGGGGTCAAGAGCGGCTCTGTCACCTACGCGGCGCGCGACTCGTCCTTCGACGGCCGCCGGATCGCCTCCGGCGATCACATGGCGCTTGTCGACGGCGCGCTGCTCTACCACCACCCCGACCGCGCGCAGGTCGTCTCCCATCTGGCCCGCGCCTTCGGAGACGAGACGCCCTCCTTTGTCACGATCTTCTCCGGTGAGGGTGTGGACAAAGAGGAGGCGGCCCAAACGCGAACCGCCTTTGAAGAGAACTGCCCGGGCGCCGAGATTCAACTCATCGAAGGCGGCCAGCCGGTGTACTACTATCTGGTCTCGTGTGAGTGACGCGTCGAAGGCACATGGGGCATTTTTCACCCCATTCATTCCACACCGTTAGTACCTTGTTGCCGCGAAGCGGCAACAAAAAACGTAACTGTTCAGCACCTACCGCGAAAAAACTTTTGAACAAAACAGAGAAAAATAAACAGGTTCTGTTGCGAGGTTGAAGTATGACAACAAATAGTTATGCACTGGTCAGGTT
>JAIRML010000044.1 GCA_031258665.1 Oscillospiraceae bacterium
GGCCGTCCGCGACAGCCACACGCTGGGCCGGTCCTTCATGTACGCGGCCGTGGAGATGCCGGACGGGCGTGTCCTGCGTCTCGCCCACGACTACGCCGGGGTCCTCTCAAACATGGCCGTGCAGCTCCCCGGCGCCCTGGCGGCGGCGGGCGCCGCGTGGATCCTGGCGATCTTCCTGGCCGGCCGGTTCTCCCGGGCCGTCACCGGCCCGCTGGAGAAGGTGATGGCGCTCCTCTCCCCCGGCAGCCTGGAGACCCCGGCGCCGGCCGAGCCGGAGACCCCCGGATATTATGAGATTGCGCACATGATGCGCAGCATCCGGCGGCTGTTCGGCGACATCGCGCAGTCCCACCGGAGCCTGCTGGCGGAGCGCGAGAAGATCGAGAGCATCCTCTCGAACATGGCGGAGGGCTTTGTCCTGATCGACGGGCAGAAAAAGATCCTCCTGTGCAACCAGAGCGCCAAACTCTTTTTCGATTGCCGGGAGGACGTGGTCTCCAAAGACATCTTCACGCTGATCCGCGACCCGGACATACACCGCGCCCTCGATGACGCGCTGCTCTTCGGGCGCTCCTCGGCACTCGACCGGGAGACCCCCGGCGGCCTTGTGCTGCACGTGTCCGTGTCGCCCGCCGCGAGCGGCGAGATGGGGGAAAACGGCCCCGGCACCGGGACCGGCGCGACCGTGATGCTGCTGGACATCACGCCGGCGCGGCGGCTGGAGGCGCAGAAGCGGGATTTCTTCTCAAACGCCTCCCACGAGCTCAAGACGCCGATCACGTCGATTTTGGGGTTCTCGGAGATGTTGAGCCGCCGCCTCATCGCGGGGGAGGCCGAGCGGGACGAGGTCCTGCGCCGGATTGAGACGGAGGCCCGGCGGATGTCCGGGCTGATCGGCGATATCCTGACCGTCTCCGACCTCGAGTCGCGGCACACGCCCCCGGACAGCCAGCGCTTTGATCTCGCCGAGGTGGTCCGCGACGCGGTCGATTCCGTCTCCCCTGTGCGGGGGGACGCGGCGGTCGAAATCGCCGTCGAGACGGAGAGCGTTCCGGTCCGGGCCAACCGGCGGCAGCTCCGCGAGCTCTGCGTCAATCTGATCGAAAACGCGGTCAAATACAACAAACCCGGCGGCCGGGTGTATGTCGCCCTGCGGGCCGCCGGCCGCACGGCCGTGTTCACCGTGCGGGACACGGGCATCGGCATCTCCCCGGAACACCAGGCCCGCGTGTTCGAGCGCTTCTTCCGGGTGGACGCCGGCCGGGACAAAAAGGTGGGCGGCACAGGGCTAGGCCTGTCCATCGTCAAACACATCGTCAATCTCTACGGCGGGGAGATCTCCCTCTCGAGCCAAAAGGACGAGGGCACCCGCGTCGAGGTCCGCCTCCCCGTCGTCGAGGCCGCGCCGGGTGACGCGCCGCCATAACGATGCGTTTATTTGTTGAAAAGCTTTGTTTTTCAACAACACGGGGGTTGGATCGAGGCGCTGAGGCGCCTCGCGAGGTGCGGTTTACGGAAATGAATTCCGCAAACCGCGGATGGGATCTGTCCCCAAAAAATTCTTGTTTTGCTACACAATGGGCATCTGCAGCACGAGCAGCGGGCCGTGGAGAGCGCCCTCGCGGCCGTGGCGGACAAAGCCCACCTTCTCGTAAAAACGGCGGGCCGGCCGGTTGGACTCCGCCACCCGCAGGTGCAGGGCGCGGCGGGACAGCGACCGGTAGACGCTGACTGCGTGGCCGATGAGCTGGGCGCCCAGCATCTTCCCCCGCGCGTCGGCGCACAGGTAGACGAGCGAGAGATGCCCGGTGTTGTCCGGCGTCAGC
Organism: Oscillospiraceae bacterium; assembly: GCA_031258665.1. GTDB lineage: Bacteria > Bacillota > Clostridia > Oscillospirales > UBA929 > JAIRTA01. The sequence goes on from JAIRML010000044.1 coordinate 1,827, forward strand.
GCCTGGACATCGAGCTCCAGCAGGCCCGCCTCCGCCTCGCCGCGCATCGCGAACACGACCGCGCGCGGGTGGGCGGCGGCCATGCGCACCGTGTGGGCGCGCGCGGCCGCCCCGTTGAAGCCGTTCGCGTGGCCGTAGACAGAGACCCAGGCGTCCCGGCGGAACGCATACGCGAGGTCGGCGTCCTCCGGCAGGCGAATCGGCCGAAACCACAGATTGACGTCGGCCTCCGCCGTCTGCTCCGACCGCCACCAGTGCTGCCGCGCGAATGTGGACAGTGCCCCCAGATGGGACCCGTCCCCCAGCGCGCGGATGACCGGCGCGCCCGCGCCGTCCCAGTCGAGGCAGTTCACCGATGTGTTGTCGCCGTGGGGGATCTCCGCCAAGCGCGCGGGCGGCAGGCCCGACAGCCGGGCCATCAACGACCGGATCGCGGCGCCGTGGGAGACGATGCCCACAACCTCGGCCGGCGACGGGTGGGCCCGCGCGATGGCGCGCACCGCCTCGTAGATACGCGCCCACACCGCAGGCATACTCTCGCCCTCCGGCACGGAAAACCGCCATGGGTCCCGGGCAAACACGGTGTAACGCGCGCCGTCGGCGCGCACCAGCTCGCCCCAGGGCTTGTCCTCCCAAGTGCCGAGGTGGATCTCCCGCAGTGCCGGCAGGGCCCGCGCGGCCCGCCCGCCCGCCTGGGCCAGCGCGCCGGCCGTCTGCCGCGCCCGGGCCAGGTCGCTGGTGTACACGCCGTCGAAGCACACGGGCGCGAAGCGCCGCCGCAGCGCCCCGATCTGCTCCCATCCGTTCGGCGTGACGAGACTGTCGTAATGCCCATGCGCGCGCCGGTAGAGGTTGCCCTCCGCCTCGGCGTGGCGCACCACATACAGCCTGGCCATGTACACACCCCCGTGTTGT
>JAIRML010000088.1 GCA_031258665.1 Oscillospiraceae bacterium
TTTATTTGTTGAAAAACTTTGTTTTTCAACAACACGGTGGTTGGATCGAGGCGCTGAGGCGCCTCAAAGTACTATCCGTGTGGCTTCCTTATAAACAGGATACACCCTGTGAAAATATATGTCAAGGAAACCACCGCCCCGCGCGCACCTCCCTCACCGCGCCGCAAAGGTCACCGTCACTTTAAAAAGATCTCCATCGATGTCCACGTCGAGCCGGCCTCCGCAGAGGCGGGCGAAGCTCTCCGCGATCGAGAGGCCCAGGCCGCTGCCCTCTGTCGCGCGGGAGGCGTCGCCGCGGGCAAAACGCTGTAAAATCTCTTCCTTCGTAAAATTCATCTCATACCCGGCCGTGTTGCGAAGGATCACGCGGGCGCTGTCCGCCTCCGCCTCCAAGTCCACATACACGCGGGTGCCCGGTTGGGCGTACTTGAGCGCGTTGTCCAGCAGGTTTTGCAGCGCGCGGTAGAGCTTGCGGCCGTCGGCATAGAGCTCCACCGGGCCCTCCGGCAGCCGAAGCCGCAGTGTCAGAGAGGAGGCGTCGATGCGGTCACGCATGTCAGCCACCGTCTGCTCAATCAACTTTTTGAGGTCCAGCGTCTCCAGTTCAAGCGCGATGTCGCCGCTCGTACTCTTCGAGAGGTCAAACAGGTCGGCGAGAAGGCGCCGCAGCTGCTCGGCCTTCCCTTGCAGCACAGACACATAGTCCCGCGCGGTGTCGGAGAGATCCTTCTCCCGCGAGAGCAGCTCGATGTAGCCGATCAGGGAGGTGAGCGGCGTCTTCAGGTCGTGGGAGACATTGGTGACAAGCGCCGCCTTCATCTTCTCCGCTTTGAGCTGCTCCGTCAGGCTCTCATCAAAACCCCGGGTGATCTCCCGGTAAGTCCGCCGGTTGGCCAGGACATACCAGACGGTGCACGGCAGCATGAGCAGGAGAAACAGAAACATCCAACCGGTCGCCTGCCACGCCGTCGACAACAGCAGCGCGAGGACCGTGCCGAGGCCGATGTAGACGAGCTGCCGGATGAAGAGACGCCTGGTGGGCGGGTGCCCGGCCCAAGGCTTCCAGGAGACGAGCGCCCGGAGGAAGAGGCCTGCCCCGCGCAGGATCCGGCCGGTCAGGCTGTGCGTGAAGAGCCTGCCGTCCTTGGCCTGCCGGACCAGGGAGAGAAACACCGCCAGCCAGGGGATAAAGACCCCCGCCCCCGCCGCGCCAAACATCCAGGGGATCACGACCTGCTCGTAGTAGTGCCCCACCGAAAATCCGCCTCTGTACATCGACTCCGCGAGCTCCACAAACAGCAAGGGCAGACACACGCACAGCACCGCCGCATGGCATTCGCCCCAGATTCGGTCTGGGAAAAACCGGCGCGTGCCGCCGTTGGCCGTTCGCCCGGCGCCGACGCACAGGAGGACCATCAGGAGGAGGAACAAGAGACCCAGCGCCGCCAATGTATACAGGCGCGGCAGCAGCAGGGCGCGGCCGGTGCGCCACGCCTGCCGGTTCTCCTCGATCTGTGCCTCGTCCAGCGTGAGATAGAGGCTGTACCGCGGGTTCCGGCGATTCGCTTGCAGCGCGCGCTGCAGCGCCTCTCCGATGTCCCAGCGCCCGTCCTCGTAGATCATATGGTACGCCGACCGCGGAAACACCGATCCGCCGCCCGGGATCTCTCCCACGCGCCGCCCGTCAAGCACCGCGTACCAGTCCCGCACCAGGCTGCTCGCAGGCTGAAATTTCCCGGAACCCGCGTCCTCGACGTACGCGGACGAGTCGTTTTGAAGCGAGTCCTCAAGTTGGTAGATTGTGTATTCCACCTCCCACCAGAAAGTCCGGCTATCCAAGTAATCCGGCACCATCAGACTCTCCCACTGGATGCCTTGCTGTCGCTGGACAAGCAGAGCGAAGTGCGTCTCGACGCACAGCGCCGCCACGGCGGCCACCGCGCCGAGGAAGAGCAGCACGCGCGCCAAGCGCCGGCTAAGGGCGCTTTTCAGGGTGCTTTTCCATCTTGTAGCCAATGCCCCACACCACCTTTAAATAGTCCGGTTCGCGCGGGTTGATCTCGATCTTCTCGCGGATGCGCCGAATGTGCACCATGACCGTGTTTTCCACCGAGTAGGACGGCTCTTGCCAGACCCGCTCGTAGATCTTTTCCGCAGAAAACACGACGCCGGCATTTTGCATCAGCAGCGACACAATCTTATACTCGGTCGCGGTGAGCCGCATGCTCTCTCCGTCCACCAACAGCTGTTTGGCCTCCGTGTCGAGGGTCAGCCGGCCGTTTACAATCTGGGACGACCGGTAGCGGCTCTCGATGTCGCCGAGAGTTGTGTAACGCCGCAGCTGGCTCTTCACCCGGGCCACCAGCTCCTGCGGGTGAAACGGCTTGGCCACATAGTCGTCCGCGCCCATGGAGAGGCCCAAAATCTTGTCGCTGTCCTCGCTCTTGGCGGAGAGGATGATGATCGGGATGTTGTTGTCCTCTCGGATCCGCAGCGTGGCGGAAAGGCCATCCAACCGCGGCATCATCACGTCCAGCACGATCAGACGGACCTCCTCGCGGGCGAGGATCTCCATCGCCTCCTGCCCGTCCGAAGCCGTGTGCACCTCGTACCCCTCCTGTGTGAGCAGCACCCGGATGGCCCTCGTGATCTCACGGTCGTCATCCACCACCAAAATAGCTTCCCGGCCCATCGCTCTCCCCCTTTTTGCGCACCCCGCCAACCGTCTTTCGAAAGCATGTGTATATCGGCGATTTCCTGTTCGCCGATGTCTTCTTTTTGCGCACCCCGCCAACCGTCTTTCGAAAGCATAACAGGGGTTTCTTACCACGAACCCGACGATTTTCTTACAGTTTTCTTACAAAATGAGGCACGGGCCGGGGCGGCGGCCCGGCGCAAGCACGACGCACAAAAATCCGCCGGGCCTGTACGACCCGGCGGATCTTGTTGGTGGGGGTGTCCAGACAACCGCATGAAATTAAGGGTTTGTGGAATTTTTAATTGTCGTAATGCGTCCCGCATTGCACGATGACAATCTGTTTGCTTTCTACTTTGTAGACAATCCTGTTTACATCGTCAATGCGTCTGCTCCAATACCCTTGCCGCTCATGTTTCAGCGGTTCCGGTTTGCCAATGCCAGAAAAAGGGGAACGATCTATGTCCTTCAAAATGCTGTTGATGCGTTTCAAAGTTTTTCTGTCTCGCTTTTGCCAACAGAGATATTCGTCCCATGCCTGATCGTGCCATACTTTATTCATCCCCGACCTCTATCAACTCGTGGGCGGCTATATTTTTCCCCGCTTCAATATCGTCAATTCGGCGGCTTAATTCCGCCAAGTTTCCGTCGCCATAGAACGGGTCATAAATCTCAAAAGGGATTTTCCCCTGACGCAGAGCCTGACGCGCAAAAATATTGAACGCGGTGGACAGATTCATGCCCAAATCCTCAAACAACTTTTCAGCGTTCTCTTTCACTCTCCTGTCAAGCCTGATGGTCACACTGATTGTATCCTGCACAACAAACACCTCCGCTCCATATTAACGTGGGTTGCGCCTGCAATCCACAACCTAAATTTTTGTTTCTTGTTGCCGCGAAGCGGCAACAAGGTACCATGGGCTCATCATACCACATTATCAAGTGCATTTCAAGTGACATGCACGATAAACATGATTTTACTCCAGAAAATATAACGAACGAGGGCTTTTATACTGAGTATATCCAATCCGTTCCTTAGCTTTTCTGGAGTGGAATCAAACATGAACAACCCCTTGCAAACACCGTGGTTACGGCATTCGCAAGGGGTTGTTCTGTCATGGTGGGGGAGGACGGATTCGAACCATCGAAGCGATCACGCAACAGATTTACAGTCTGCCCCCTTTGGCCACTCGGGAACTCCCCCCTGTCGGTTCCTGCTGACGTGGGTTGCACCTGCAGCCCACAACCCAAATTTTTGTTTTTTGCTGCCGCGAAGCGGCAACAAGGCGCTGACGTGGGTTGCGCCTGCAGCCCACAACCCAAATCATAACAAGGCTCCGGGCGCGCCGCCCGGAAATTGGATGGAGCTGGTGACCGGAATCGAACCAGCAACCTGCTGATTACAAATCAGCTGCTCTGCCGATTGAGCTACACCAGCCCGTCGCGGCGAGGCACGAAGACTCAGCAACGTTTATTGTAACAGAAATTTGCCCTTTTTGTCAAGAGCCGTTCCGCATTTTATTTTCCTCTTCCTTGGGCGGTCCTTCCTTTGGCGCCCCTTCCGCGGGCGGGCGTCCGGGCCGCACATGCCGCCGCGCGTAGGGCATCGTATATTTCACGGCCAGACCCACGAGCAGCCCCGTGACCGCGCCCGACACGAGCAGCACCGGCAGATAAGAAAACACATATACACTGCCCAGCACGGCGCAAGCGGCCAGCAGCTGACCCAAATTGTGAAAGACGGCGCCCGTGATGCTGACGCCGACCGGGCTGACGCGCGCGCGCGCGAGGCGCAGGCTCCCAAACATGACAAAAAAACTGAGCAGGGACCCGCTGATGCTGTAAAAGAACGACACAAAGGTGCCGGCCAGCAGCGCCGTCATCACGCATTTGAGGACAACGAGCACCAGCGCGTCGCGAAAGGAGAACAGATAGAGCGCGAGCAGGATCAGCGCATTGGGCAGCCCCAGCCGTACGCCGGGGATCATTACATCCATGGGAATGGCCCGTTCCACAATGCCCAAAATCAGAGCCAGGGTCAGCAGCATGGCAAGCAGCGCAAAGCGCCGCACACCCGAAAGCCTCCCAGTTGGATCAGCCGACAACGACATCCACCTCCCCCTCCGCGCGCCCCGTGAGTTTGATGAGTACCCGGTGCGGCAGACAGGCGATGACGCCGCCCGGCACAGAGACACGCCCCGTGTGCACGCAGGTGAGATTGCTGCAGTTGGCCTCCGCCACGCGCACGCCGGCCGGCTCGACGCGCAGCAAATTCCAGCCGCCGCCCCCGGTCTCAATCCGCCGCTCGGTGACGGGCCCGTCGAGGGGGATGCGTTCCACCAACCGGCCGGCGAGGTAGACCTCCGCCGTCAGCGCGCCGCCGCCGCCCCGGGCCAGGACAAGAAAGAGCGCGCCGGCCAGTACCAACACGATGAGCAAGATGAAGACATCGGCTTTTTTCATGGCGCATTCACCCACACATAGCGCTCATCGGCGACCGCGAAGACGTCCGCAAGGCCCGGCGTCGTGTGGATCGTCCGATCCGACGCGATCAGCACGCCTTCCACGCCGTCCAGGGCGTCAAGCAGCGCCAGGGCGCCGTCGAGCCCCAGCACAAAACAGGCGGTGGAGAGCGCGTCGGCCCGGGTGGAGTTGTCACAGACGATCGTGGCCGAGAGCAGGCCCGTCTCGGCCGGACGGCCGGTGGCGGGGTCCATGATATGGTGGTAGACGGCGCCGTCCGCCGCGACAAAGTAGCGCTCGTACCCGCCTGAGGTGACCACGGCGCCGTCGCGCAGTGAGACGACACACGCGTACCCGTCCTCGCCGAGCACCGGCTTGCGGATCCCGACCCGCCAGGGCTTCCCCTCCGGGTGACCGCCGCGCAGCACCACATTGCCGCCGAAGTCCAAGATCGCGTGCGCCACGTCGGCCTCATCCAGCAGCCGGTTTGCCTCGTCGGCCGCGTACCCCTTGGCGATGCCGCCCAAGTCGAGGCCCATGCCGGTTTCGGGCAGGTACGCAGTGCGCCCCGCCCCGTCCAATGTCACCCGGCGGTAATCGACCAGGGCGCGGGCCCGCGCGATGTCGGCCTCCGCCGGCACAGCGGCTGTCTCCGTGCCGATGCCCCACAGCGCCACCAACGGTTCGACCGTGGGGTCAAACGCGCCGCCGGAGAGCGCCGCGACCTCCAGTGCCAGTGTGAGAAGCCCGTAGGTGTCCTCCGAGACCGGCACCGGCGTCTGTCCGCCCGCGGCGCGGACCGCGCCGATCTCGCTGCCCGGGCTGTGTGCCGTCATGGTATTTTGAATGACCTCGCCGCGCGCCCGGATCGCCGCCAGCACCGCGCCGGCTTCCTTCTCGCTCATCTTGTCGTACAAAGACACCGTGACGACGGTGCCGAACAAGTCGTCCCATGTCTCGGACACCGGCGTCTGCGCGGCCGACCCGCAGCCCGCCGCCGTGGCCGTCAACGCGACCGCCAGCGCAATGCCCGCCGCCCGCCGCGCCCGCTCGTTTCTTTCCCGCCGCATACGCATCCCCCCTGACGTGGGCTG
>JAIRML010000092.1 GCA_031258665.1 Oscillospiraceae bacterium
CCAGGTGGGTCTCAGGGCTGTGCGCCTCCCCAATCCGCCCACTCTCGTGCGCGCCGCTGGCGTTGAAGTAGCGCAGTGAGGCGTAACGGACCCCATGCGCCACCTCTGTCCAGTGGAACATCTTTTCCATCGAAAGCTTCGTCTCGCCGTAAGTGTTGGTGGGGCGGGTGGGGTCGCTCTCAAGGATAGGCACTCGCTCCGGCTCGCCGTAGGTGGCGGCGGTGGAGGAAAAGACGATCCGTTTGACATCGTGCGCCACCAGGCTTTGGAGCAAGATGCGCGTGCCGTTTACGTTGTTGTCGTAATACTTGAGCGGGTTCGTCATGCTCTCGCCGACCAGCGAGTTGGCCGCAAAGTGGATCACCGCGCCGACGTCACTGCGCGAGAGCAGGTCGTCCAAAAAGGCTCTGTCGCGGATATCGCCCCGATAAAAGGCCGCCTTGGGGTGAACCGCCTGCCGGTACCCCGTCTCCAGATTGTCCGCGACAATGACATCGTACCCATTTTCTGCCAGCGCGTAAACGGTGTGGGAACCAATGTAGCCGGCGCCCCCAAGCACTAATACCTGTTGTTTCATAGTCTCCTCCTTCTGCAATCATGGGCTGCGCCCGCAGCCCATGACCTAAATTTTTGCTGGTAAATTTTTGCTCTTGTTGCCGCTTCGCGGCGACAAGGTACTATCTGATAGGCCGGATCGACGGATCAAAGCGCCGGGCCCGGCAGGCAATGCCCGCCCACGGGCCGTACCGTCAGAGGATAACAGCAGCCGTCGCCAAAGACGCGCGCCATCTCCGCCGCAAACGCCGCCGCCTGCGCGCGCGGCACCAGCGCCTGGATCGTGCCGGCGAACCCGCCGCCGTGCACACGCCACGCCCCCGTACCCGCGAGCATCCGCTCCGAGAGCGCCAGACCCAGGGCCACGCTCCGTTCCCCCGTGTGTGTCACCGGGAAGATATTTTGCAGCAACTTAAAGGACGAATCGCCCGATGCGAGCATCAGCGCGCGGTAAGTCTCCATGTCACCGCTCTCCAACGCTTTGGCCTGACGCACCACGCGCTCGTTTTCGCCGAAGAAATGGAGCGCGCGGAGCACGCCGCGCTGCGGCGTCCGCTCGCGCAGTGCGGGCAGCGCCTCATAAAACGCCTCCTGACTGACGTCGCGGAGCACCTTCTCGCCGAAATAGGCGGCCACAGCGCCCATCTCCCCCGGGATATCCGCGTACTCCTGCGTCAGGTCGGCGTGGTCCCCTCTCGTGTCGACAATGCAAAGTGTGTACGCCGGCGGGAACCCGTCGCACGCAAGCCGCCGCACCAGAGGAGTTTCTGCGTCTTGGAAGTCGATGCTGACGATCCCGCCCACCGAGGAGGACATCTGGTCCATCAACCCGCAGGGTTTGCCAAAATAGACGTTCTCCGCGTATTGGCCGATCTGCGCCACCCGAGGGGCGTCTATGCGGCCTTCGTTGTAGAAGTGGTTCATGATCGTGCCAAACAGCACCTCAATGGCCGCCGAGGAGGACAGCCCGCTCCCCTTTGGGACGTTCGACGTGAGATGTGCGTCAAAGCCCCCCGCGCGGTACCCGTGGCTGCGCACCCCCGCGGCCACGCCGCGGATCAGCGCCTCCGTCCGGTTGACCTCCTCCGGGCGCGGCGCCGCGTCGTCCACATCGATGTCGATGTCGCCGTAACTGTCAAACAGCCGGACCCGCCCCGTCTCCGCGGGCGCGACCACAGCCAAGATGTCCAGGGCCACCGCGGCGGCCAGCACGCGCCCGCGCTGGTGGTCCGTGTGGTTGCCCGAGAGCTCCGTCCGGCCCGGCGCGGAGAGGAACGCGAAGGGGCGATCGCCAAATCTTTCCACATATCGCCGCGCGGCGGCGAGATAGCGCGCCGCCTGGTCGCGCGCGCTGTCTCCGTAGAGCAGCGTGAGCGCCGTGAGGCCCGCCTGCGAGGGCAGATAGGCCTCCCACGCGGCGATGTTGCGGCACAGTTGTTTCATACTCTCACCTGTCCGTTGTTTTCCGCCGGCGCCGCGCACACACCCGCGGCCCCTGAAACGTATTTTGGCGCCTTATTGCCGCGAAGCGGCAATAAAAAGCAAGAATTTGGGTTGTGGGCTGCAAAGGCAGCCCACGTTGGTACCTTGTTGCCGCGAAGCGGCAGCAAAAAACGGCCGCCCGATTACGACACGTTCACCCGCTTGGTCGGCGCCTTGGTTTTGGTCACTTTCGGTACCGGGAGGCGCTTTTTCTTCTCGGGGTCCCGCAAGATCTCGGGCGACGCCTTGCCGAAAATCGTGTCGGCCGTAACGGTGACGCGCTCGATCGTGTGGTCGGAGGGGATCTCGTACATGATGGGCGTCATGGACTCCTCGATCACCGCGCGCAGGCCGCGCGCCCCGATGTTCCGCTCGACCGCGCGGTCCGCCAGCGCCTCCAGCGCGTCTTTGGCAAAGACCAGCTCCACGCCGTCGTACTCAAAGAGCTTTTTGTACTGCTTGGTGAGCGCGTTTTTCGGCTCTGTGAGGATCAAAATGAGCTCATCCCGCGTCAGCGTCCCCAGCGGGGCAATGACCGGCAGACGCCCGACAAGCTCCGGAATGATGCCGTACTTGAGCAGGTCGTGCGGCTGGATCTCGGCCAGGATGGAGGTGAGGTCTTTCTCCTTGCGGCTCACGACCTGCGCGCCGAATCCGAGGCCCTTTTTGCCCATCCGGTTCTCTATGATCTTGTCGATGCCGTCGAAGGCGCCGCCGCAGATGAAAAGGATGTTCGCCGTGTTGACCTGGATGAATTCTTGGTGGGGGTGCTTGCGTCCGCCCTGCGGCGGCACGTTGGCGATGGTCCCCTCCAAGATCTTGAGCAGCGCCTGTTGCACACCCTCGCCGCTCACATCCCGCGTGATGGAGACATTCTCGCTCTTGCGGGCGATCTTGTCGAGTTCGTCGATATAGATGATCCCGCGTTCGGCCAGTTCGATGTCGTAGTCGGCGGCCTGAATGAGGCGGAGCAAGATGTTTTCCACATCTTCGCCCACATAGCCGGCCTCCGTCAGTGTCGTGGCGTCGGCAATGGCAAACGGAACGTTTAAAATACGGGCCAGCGTTTGGGCAAAGTGCGTCTTACCGCAGCCCGTCGGGCCCAGCATAAGGATGTTGCTCTTTTGCAGCTCCACGTCTTCGCCGCCGCCGTAGTTCACGCGCTTGTAGTGGTTGTATACGGCCACGGAGAGCGCGATCTTGGCCTTCTCCTGCCCCACCACATATTGGTCCAAAATGGCGCGGATCTCCTGCGGGTTCGGCAGTGTGTCGGCGGATTCAAAATTTCGTTTTGGCGTCACCTCAAACCCCTCATCCAAAATGTTGAGGCAGAGGTGGACACACTCGTTGCAGATATAAGCGCCGGGCCCCGCGATCAGCCGCTTGACCCTGTCTTGACTCTTCCCGCAGAAAGAGCAGGTGACGGTTCTCTTGTCGTCGGACTTTGGCATGGGTTACCTCCATTTTGCTGCCGGACGGCAATGCTGATTGGGTGAGCCAAGCGGCCGCCGGTTGTTTATTCAGGCACCTCGAAACTGCGCGCGGTATTGCCCAAGGGCGACACCACCGGGCGCGCACCGGATGGCTGCCCTATCGTTTGTCGATCACTTTGTCGATCAAACCGTAGGCCAGGGACTCCTCCGATGTCATAAAGTTGTCGCGCTCGGTGTCGCGTTCGATGATCTCAATCGGCTTGCCGGTGATATCCGCAAAAATCTTGTTGAGATTATGCCGTACCCGCAAGATATGCTCGGCGTGGATCTTGACGTCGGACGCCTGCCCCCGCGCGCCGCCTATGGGCTGGTGAATCATGATCTCGGCGTTTGGCAGCGCAAAGCGCTTTCCCTTGGCGCCGGCGGCCAGCAAGAAGGCGCCCATGGAGGCGGCCATCCCCACGCACATTGTGGACACATCGGCTTTGATATAGTTCATTGTGTCATAGATCGCCATGCCGGCCGTGATCGACCCGCCCGGGCTGTTGATATAAAACTGAATCTCACGGTCTGGGTCTTGGGCCTCCAGGTACAGGAGCTGCGCCACGACCAGGCTGGCCGTGACATCGTTGACCTCCTCCGACAAAAACACAATGCGATCGTTGAGCAGGCGGGAGTATATATCGTAGGAACGCTCTCCGCGGTTTGTCTGCTCCACAACAATGGGGACAAGGCTCATGACAATCACTCTCCTTCACAAATCGGTGTCATATAAGGTCGGCGGCGCTCACGCGCCCTCCGGGGCGGCCTGGGCCTCCTGAACCGCCTTTTTGCGCGCGGACTCTGTGGGTACCTCGGCTTCGGCCCCCTGAGACGTGACCTCCACCGCCGCGGGCGCCGCCGCGCTGGGGGTCGCGTGCTCCCGCACCAGGGCCATCGCCTGCCTGACCGCCAGCCGGCGGCGCAAGTCCTTCTCGTCGATGATCTGTCTGATCTCCCCCACCGGTTTTCCGACCTGCTCCGCGAACGTTTCGTATTCGGCGGTCATCATCTCTTCGGAGATCTCTATCTTTTCGAGCGCGGCGATCTTTTCGCAGGCCAGGTCCGCGGTGACCCGGCGGCGGGCTTTTGCGCGCAGCTCGTCGCACAGCGTCTCAAATGTCTGCCCAAGGATATTCAAGTACGTGTCGAAGTCCATCCCGTGGGACGAGAGGTTGCCCCGCATCCGTTCCAGCATGGAACCGGCCTCCTCCTCCACCATCGCGTCGGGGACCTCGACCCGGGTCTCGGCAACCAACTCGTCGACGAGCGCGTCTTCATAGGCCTCGTTGGACGCCCGTTCATGCTGCTCCGTCATCTTGGCCCGGATATCGGCGCGAAGCGCGTCCAGCGTGTCAAACTCCGACACATCCTTCGCAAACTCGTCGTCCAGTTCCGGTTCCTCCGACTCCTTGACCTCGTGGACATGCACCGCGAAGACCGCTTCCCGGCCGGCCAGCTCCGGCGCGTGGTACTCCGCGGGAAATACGACCGTGACACACGCGTCTTCGCCGGCCGCACGGCCGACAAGCTGTGTCTCGAAACCCGGTATGAATCGGCCCGAACCGAGGACAATCCGCGTGTTCTCGGCTTTTCCCCCCTCAAAGGGGACGCCGTCCACAGCGCCCTCGTAGTCGATCGTCACGGTGTCGCCGTCTTTGGCGGGGCGGTCGACGGAGACGAGCCGGGCATTGCGGGCGCGCATCCGCGCCAGTTCGCTCTCGACAGCCTCGCCGGTGACCTCCACAGGCGGTTTGAAGGCCGTTAGGCCCTTGTACCGCCCCACCTCGGCCTCGGGGCGCACATGGACGCGCGCTTTGAACGAGTACCCCTCGGGTCCGACCTCCATGAGCTCGATGTCGGCCTGCTCCACGGGCTCGACGCCCGCCTCCGCCACCGCCTGTTCATAGACGCCCGGATAGGAGGCTTTTACCGCGTCCTCATAGAACACGGACGGGCCATACATGGCCTCCACCATCTTGCGCGGCGCCTTGCCGCGGCGAAACCCCGGCACGTTGAGGCGGCCCACCCCACGCCGGTACGCCTGCTGCACAGCCTCTTCAAACGCCTCCGCGCCCACCTCTATGGTGAGTGTCACCAATTGCTTTTCGTCCCTCTCCACCGCCTTCAACGCCATGCGGACACTGCCTCCTTTATGTTTCCCAAGTTGCGCATTTCGATTTATCGTACCACACCCGTTCTAAAAATGCCACTACATTTTGTCCGGATGGGGAGTCTTTGTGAAAAAATCTTCATTCGTGGATGGCCGTGAGGCGGCCTCTCACAACCCCGTGCCCGGCAAGACGCCGGATCATCACCTATTTCATCGTCATTTTCGGGAGAAAATTCAGCCTTCCGGCCACTTTATTTTGCCCGCCCGGGCCGCCGGACCCTCTCTCTAGTACCTTGCTGCCGCGAAGCGGCAACAAAAAACAAGAATTTTTTTGGGACAGATCCCATCCGCGGTTTGCGGAATTCATTTCCGCAAACCGCACCCCGCGAGGCGCCTCAGCGCCTCGATCCAACCCCCGTGTTGTTGAAAAACAAAGTTTTTCAACAAATAAA
>JAIRML010000100.1 GCA_031258665.1 Oscillospiraceae bacterium
TCCCTGCTTTATTTTTATGCGATTGCCCTGACCACGCACCGCGCCGCAGCGCCGAGGTTTTTTGCGAAGACGGCCCCCCTCCGCCCGCAAGACACAGAGACTTGTTCTTGACGCGCGGAGTGGATGCGCATATAATGTGGTTCAGGTGTCAAAAGTGCGTCTAGCGGCGGCCGCGCCGATTTTTCCTCATATTTTCATTCGCCAGACGACCCGCGAGGGGGCGCTTCCATGTGGAATCACCATTGAATCTCTTCACGTGACAGAGCCGCGCGGCATATGGTAGGGAGAGTGCCGTGCGAGTGCCGCCGGCCTCAAATTGGCGGGCGGGTCGACCGCGGTGGGATCTTCCCCGCCGGGTACCCGCCGGAGAGGGAGGCTTTCCCCACTCATGGAGGCAAAACACGCTGCGCGCACAGCCCTGCGCGTCTCACGCCGCGGCATTGCCGTCAATTTGCTGCTGGCCGGCTTCAAGCTGGCGGCCGGCCTTGTCGCCCACTCGTCCGCGATGGTCTCAGACGCGGTGCACACACTCTCCGATGTCCTGAGCACCGTGGCCGTGATGATCGGCGTGACGCTCTCCAGCCGGGAGTCGGACAAGGAGCACCCCTACGGGCACGAGCGCCTGGAGTGCGTCGCGGCCATCGTGCTCTCGGCCATTCTCTGCGCCACCGGTGTCGGGATCGGTTACGCGGGCGTGCGGAGCGCGCTGGCGGGGGTGTCGTCAGACACCTTGGCCGCGCCCGGCCTGTTGGCGCTCGTGGCGGCGGCCGTCTCAATCCTCGCAAAAGAGGGCCTTTACCGGTACACCCGGGCGGCGGCGGAGAGAATCGGCTCCTGTGCCCTCAAGGCGGACGCCTGGCACCACCGCTCAGACGCGCTCTCGTCCGTCGGCAGTTTCGCCGGCATCCTCGGGGCGCGGTTGGGCCTTCCCATCCTGGACCCGGCGGCCGGCGCCATCCTCTGCGTGTTCATCGTCAAAGCGGCCGTCACAATCTTTCTCGATTCCGTTGCCCGGATGACGGACCGGGCCTGTGACGACGAGACGACAGCCCAGATCTTCGCCGCCGCCGCCCGGCAGCCCGGCGTGCGGGGCGTCGACCAGCTCCGGACGCGGCTCTTCGGCAGCCGCATGTACGTGGACATAGAGATCCGCGCCGACGGCGCGGCCCCCCTGCACGAGGCCCACGACATCGCCCAGCGCGTCCACGACGCCATCGAAGCGGAATTCCCCGCCGTCAAACACTGCATGGTCCACGTAAACCCAGACCAGGCGTAAGGGCGCGGCGCGCCGTGCCTCTGTTTTGTTCTCTTTGCGCTGGATAATCACCAGACCCTCGCCGCCGCCCGGCGGCCCGGCGCGCGGGGCGGCGCCCTTATGTCAAGCCCTATTGCTTTGTTCGGCCGTCAGTAGTATAATGCTGGTGTGTAAGAAGCGGGCGGAAATGACGCCGGAACAGCTCACAAAATATTGGGAGCAATTGTCAATCGTCTTGTGTATTGTCAATTGTCCGTCAGGTTGTGTAAAGATGGCGCGGTATGGGTTTGGCGGCGGGAAGACGGATCTGAAGATCTTTGTGTTGTATGTCATGCGCCATGTGCCGGATCCGGTCACGTTCGACCAGATGAGCGAGATGGTGCTAATCGACGACAACATCAACTACTTCCTCTACTGCGAGTGCGTCGCCGAACTGTTGGAGGGCGGACTCATGCGCAAGGAGACGGCCGAGAACGGCCGGGAGACCTACCGCATCACACCGCGCGGCGGCGAGACCGGGCGCATTGTCGAAAGCAGTGTGCCATTTTCGCTCCGGCGGGCCGCCAAAGAGACCGTGCTGATCGTTCTCAACCGGATCCAGCGGCACGCGCGCCTGGAGGCCCACGTGATCGAGCGGGACGGCGAACCCCTCGCGAGCCTCAAAATGACGGATGGGCGGGATGCGATCTTGCAAATGGAGCTCATGACGGGCAGCCACGCGCAGGCGCGAGAGATCTGCGGAAATTTTTTGCTCCACGCCGAACACATCGTGGACCGTGTGCTCCGCTCCCTCTTGACGCCGTATGACGATGGGGAAGAGGCCGCGGAGGAAGCGAGAAGCGGGCGCGTCGAGTGGCCGGATGACAGGCCGGACTGAGGGGCCGCCGGCTTTGGCGCCCACGGGAATTGACTGGAAATTCTCAGGTGGGGAATCACTGAAAATCTCTGTTGACTTTTGCAAGAAGATCCTTTATAGTATTCATAATGAACGATGGTGTTCACTCATGCCGTGCGCGGATCTGCGTACGGCATTGGTGAATGCTTTCTTTTTACAGGGGACAAGGGAAGAGCGGCGGAAAGGATTGGGCTGAACATGCAAAAGGAAGGACAGGTGCGTATCCCCTCGGGCTGCGCAATTGCCGGGATTTTCTCCCGGACGGGCACACGAATGGATGGGTCGGGCATCATCCGGTCCATCGCCACGATGCACGACCGCTCCAACGGGTTGGGCGGCGGCTTCGCCGGTTACGGCATCTACCCGGAGTACAAGGACTACTACGCGCTGCACATGTTTTACAACAACTCATCGGCCAAAGCGGAGTGCGAGTCGTTTTTAGACAGACACATCGACATCATCAATCTGTCCAAAATCTCCACGCGCAAGATGCCCGCCATCACCGACGAACCACTCATTTGGCGCTACTTCGTCACCCCCCTGCCCACCCGCCTGCAGGCGAGCCAGCTCGACGAACGGGAGTTTGTCGCCCGGTCGCTGTTTCGTGTCAACACCCAGATCAAGGGCGCGCATGTATTTTCCAGCGGGAAGAACATGGGGGTGTTCAAGGCAGTCGGCTTCCCGGAGGACGTGGGCGCGTTTTATCGACTGGAGGAGTACGAGGGCCACTGTTGGACCGCGCACGGCCGCTACCCGACCAACACCCCCGGCTGGTGGGGCGGCGCCCATCCCTTTGCCATGCTCGACTACTCGGTGGTGCACAACGGGGAGATCTCCTCGTACGACGCAAACCGGCGTTACATCGAGA
The DNA here is from genome assembly GCA_031258665.1 of Oscillospiraceae bacterium. GTDB lineage: Bacteria > Bacillota > Clostridia > Oscillospirales > UBA929 > JAIRTA01. The sequence goes on from JAIRML010000100.1 coordinate 3,019, forward strand.
TGTTCGGCTACAAGTGTACGCTGCTGACCGACACCGAGGTCATCACCTATATCATCGATTACCTCCACCGCAAAGTCGGCCTGACGCTCCGCGAAGTGTCCCGTGTCATCGCCGCCCCGTTTTGGTCCTCCATCGCCGGGCTCCCCGAGGAGGAGCGGGGTTGGGTCAGTTACCTGCGCAAATCCTTTGGCAGTCTGCTCATCACCGGTCCCTTTTCTATCTTGCTCGGGTTTGACCGGGGGATGATGGTGCTGGGCGACC
>JAIRML010000114.1 GCA_031258665.1 Oscillospiraceae bacterium
TGGGTTGCAGGGGCAACCCACGTTAGAGAGATGGGACTTCGGTTTGCAGAAAGTCCGGGCGGCGGCTCCGCCGGGGGCAGCCATTGCGGGCCAAGAAGTGGGTGGGACAGATGAACGCATGGGGCATCACCGATCAGGGCAAGGTGCGCACCCAAAACCAGGACGCCTTTTTCCTGCATGTGTCGCATGAGTCGTCGCAGGCCGTCCTCGCGGTCTGCGACGGGATGGGTGGCGCGCGCGCCGGCAATGTGGCTTCCGAGCTCGCACTGGAGGTCTTTGTGGAAGAGGTTCGCCGGGAACTCCGCGCGGCGCCGGACAAACAAGAGATGGAACAGACGCTGACACGGGCCGTCGAGGAGGCCAACGCGCGCGTTTTCGCGCGCGCGCAGTCCAGCGAGGAGTGCGCGGGGATGGGCACAACGCTGGTCGGGGCCATCCTCTCCAGCCGCCAGGCGGCCGTGGTGAACATCGGCGACAGCCGCGCGTACCGCATCGGCGCACACAGCGTAAGTCGCGTGACGCGCGATCACTCGCTGGTGGAGGCGCTGATAGACAAGGGAGATCTCACCTTCGAACAGGCTCGTTCCCACCCGAGCAAAAATTTGATCACGCGGGCGCTGGGCACGGAGCCCAGCGTGGACTGCGACCTGTACACCTTTGACCTGGCGCCGGGCGAACACCTGCTGCTCTGTTCCGACGGACTCACCAATGTGGTGGAAGACCGGGAGATCCTGACCGAAGTGCTTCGGAGCGGGGAACTCTCCCAGTGCTGCCGCCGGCTGATCGAACTGGCAAACGACCGGGGTGGCCCCGACAACATCACGGTTGTGGTCGCGCAGGTGTAAAATGTTGCCGTTTCGCGGCAACAAAGTACTGAGAAGGCCAGCCGGCTTTTCGGCGCTGTGCGCCATACGTTTTGGGCAAAGAGGAGGTTCAGTTCAGTGGAAAAATACATTGGTAAGATGCTGGACAACCGATACGAGATACTGGAGGTCATCGGAAGCGGCGGTATGGCGGTGGTTTACAAGGCGCGCTGCCACAGACTCAACCGTTTTGTGGCCGTGAAGATTCTGCGGGAGGACTACGCGAGAGACGCCGATTTTCGCCGCCGGTTCCACGCGGAAAGCCAGGCCGTGGCGATGCTGTCGCACCCCAACATCGTCGCGGTGTACGACGTCAGCCGTTCCGTGGACACGGAATATATTGTCATGGAGCTGATCGACGGCATTACGCTCAAGCAGTATATGCAGCGTAAGGGTGTGCTGAACTGGCGGGAGGCGCTCCATTTTACCACGCAGATCGTCAGGGCGCTCAGTCACGCCCACGGGCGCGGGATCATCCACCGGGACATCAAACCGCACAACATCATGATCCTGCGCGACGGCAGCGTCAAAGTGGCCGACTTCGGTATCGCCCGTCTCGTGTCTGTGCAAAATACGCTGACGCAGGAGGCGCTGGGCTCCGTGCACTATATCTCACCGGAGCAGGCGCGCGGAAGTCACATCGACGCCCGTTCCGACCTCTACTCCGTGGGCGTTGTGATGTATGAGACGCTGACCGGGCGGCTCCCGTACGAGGGAGATTCCCCCGTGTCGGTGGCCATTCAGCATATCAATTCCATGCCGCTCTCGCCCCGCGAGATCAACGCCGAGGTGCCTGAAGCGCTGGAAGTCATCACGATGAAAGCCATGTCGGCCAGCCTGACGCACCGCTATACGTCGGCCGAGGCCATGCTCCACGACTTAGAAGAGTTTAGAAAAAATCCGAGTATCAGCTTCGACTACGATCTGAGCGGACTCCACCCGCAGGAAAAGACGGCCGTGGAGGAACCAACTCGGCCGCTGGGGCAGACCCGGGAGGCGCTCAGCGCTGCGGAACGCCCGGCGCCTTCCGACCGGCGCGCACCGCCGCCGAAGGGCCGGGGGCGCGCGGCGCCGCGTACAGAGGAGGAGCTGGAGGAGGAGGACTATCGGGCCCGCCGCCGCAACAGCAAGATCACCGTGCTCACCGGCGTGCTGGCGGTGCTCGTCTTTGTGGCGGGTCTCACGTTTTTGATCACCCAGCTTGTGGGCAGCAATCAGCCGGTAGAAGATGTGCCGGTGCCGCGTCTGGTCGGGTTGCACTATGAGAGAGAGGTCAGAAATAACTCGCAATACGGAGAAAACTTCACGATCGTGCGGAGCGAGGAAGGGGAGTATTCGGACGAGGCGGAGGAGGGCGTCATCCTGGCGCAGGACCCGCGGGAAGGTGAGATATACAAGAAGGGCGCCACGGTCACGGTGACGCTCAGCCTGGGGCGCTACACGTTCCAGCTTCTCGACTACACCAACATGAACTACCGGGAGGTTCAGCGGGAGCTTGCCCGGCTCAAACTAAAATTTGGCGAACCTGAGTATGTCAATTCCGACCTGGTGGATGGCATGGTGGTCCGCACCGAGCCCAAAAACGGCGACGATGTGCATGAGGGGGACACCATCCGGCTCATCGTCAGCAAAGGGCCGGAGGTGAAGATGGTACGCGTCCCCAACCTGAAGGACACCATGGTGGACGATCTGGCGCGCGTGCTGGAGCAGTTGGACCTCGTCATGGGCGTCAAACGCAATGTTGACAGCGACAAACCCGTGGGCACGATTGTGGGGCAGAGCGTCGAGGCGAACAAGGAGGTTGAGAAAAAGACCGTGATCGATGTGGACGTCAGCCGGGGGCCGGCCGAATCCCCGCCGCCTTCGGACGCCCCCACGCCATCGGAAGGCCCGGGCGGACCCACGATCGACACGACGCCCTCGGCGCCGAGCGACTTGCTGCTGACCCGGACGTTGCGCGTGGCGCTTCCGTCCTCGCCCGAGCGAGTGCAGATCACGGTGTATGTCGGGACCATCATGGTCAGAAACGAGCAGGTCAGCACACTCGACATGTATTATACCTGTGAGGTGTCTGGGTATGTGGACGACAGTGTGATGGTCTATATCGACAGCGTGCAGTACGAGGAGTACCGCATGAGCGATCTGCCCTGACCCCATGGCGGAACGCGGGAGGCTGATTCTCAAAGGCGTCGGCGGGTTTTACACTGTCTGGGACGACGGGACCTCTGTCGTCTGCAAGCTGCGCGGCCGGCTTCGGCTGGCTCATCTGAGGCCCCTGCCCGGCGACCGCGTGCGCATACGGGTGCTGTCGGACGGGTCCGGTCTCATCGATGAGATTTTGCCCCGGCAAAACGCGTTTGTCCGCCCGCCTGTGGCCAACATCGAGACGCTGGTCATCGTCGCCGCCAGAGCCGAACCCGAGACGGACCCGTTCTTGATCGACCGTATGACGGCCCTGGCGGAGTCCAAAGGGATCGGCGTGCTCATTGCCCTGAACAAGACAGACCTCAAACCGGCGGACAAACTGGCGGATGTGTACCGCGCGGTCGGCTACCCGACCATACTTTTGAGCGCCGAAACGGGGGCGGGCGTCGACGAATTGGCCCAATTCATTGCCGGGAAGGTGGTTGCCTTTACAGGGAATTCCGGTGTGGGCAAGTCGAGTTTGCTCAACCGGCTCCGGCCCGAGCTTGCGCTCCAGGTGGGCGAAGTCAGTCGTCGGGGCGGCCGGGGGCGGCACACCACGCGCCACACGGAGCTTCTCCCCATGCAAGGCGGCGCCTGGGCGGCCGATACGCCGGGGTTTTCTACCTTTGACGACGAGAGCCTGGAGCAAGCCCAGCTGCGGGACCTGTTTCCCGAATTCCGGCCGTTTGAGGGCGCATGCCGGTTCACCGGCTGCCACCACATCGGCGTCGCCGGCTGCGCCGTGCTGGAAGCCCTGGCACGCGGGGTGATCCAGCCATCTCGGCATGCGAGCTACGCGCGACTTTACCGCGCCGCGTCGGAGCGCAAGCGGTTTTGACGACAAAGACTGTGTTACTAGTACCTTATTGCCGCGAAGCGGCAACAAAAAACAAGAATTTGGGTTGTGGGTTGCAGGGGCAACCCACGTTGGTACCTTATTGCCGCGA
>JAIRML010000155.1 GCA_031258665.1 Oscillospiraceae bacterium
CCGCGGATGGGATCTGTTCCCAAAAAATTCTTGTTTTTTATGGCCGCTTCGCGGCCATAAGTTACTAAATTAGGTGCCTCTCTCATCGTTTGCGCCCCTTCGGTTCCTCATTGATCCAGTTGCGCAGCAAATTCGCCACGGCGTCTGGATTTTTATCGATGAATTCCTCCACGCGCTCGCGCGTCGGAGACTTGGTGACAGTGATCGGCTCGCCTGGCGGCGCGGCGGCCGTGGCCAGTTTGACGAGTTCGCCGTATTCGTTCGCTTCCCGCGCGCTCTCCTCCGCGGCCGCCACGGCGGCGCCGGCCAGGGCCTCCGCCTCCGCCCGGTCCGCCCTGCCCAGCCGGAGGATCCGCGTCACAATGACGAGGAAGCACAGGGCGATCAGCACATACAGCCCCACCACTTTGATGAGATCGAAAAGCTCCGTGCGGCGGCGTTCGCTCGTGAATCGCTCCTCCACTTCATTTGTGATGTTCACGCCGTCAAATTTGCGAAATTCCACCGAGATCCGGTCGTATTCCTCCGGGCTCAGACCGACGACGCCGCCCACGAGGTTCTTCACGGCGTCGACCGAGTTGTTTTCGCTGGAGAGTCCGTCCAGGTTGATCGCCACCGAAAACGAGAGGTCCTGAATGGTGCCGCGCGCGTGCACAATGCTCTCGCGCGTCTCGTTGACCTCGCGGTTTATCTCCCGCGTGATCTTGCTGTACTCGCTGAGGCTCTCCTCCGTGACCTCCGGGTAGAGCGGCGCCGCGCCGTTTGAGTCGACGCCCGGGTCCCCGCCCACGCCCTGCGTCCCGTGGGCCCGTTCCGTGATCTCCCGCAGGCTGATGTCGATGCCGAGGTCGTCCACCACAGGCGCAAAAGAGACGGACTGCGTCGAGTGCTCGTCGAAATCCAACGTCACCTTTCCGGACACCAGTACGTTCTGCGCGCCGAAGATCGGCGAGAGCACGGCCTGGATGCTCTGGATGAAATCGTTGCGCACAGTGGCCTCGCGCTCATAGTCCGTGCTGACAAGGGACAAATCCGCCCCGCCCCGCCAGTTCAGGCGGCGCAGGTACTGGTCCGTGATGAATACATGCTCCGGGTCCAGCCCCTCGACGCTGGCCGCCACATAGGACTCAATGGCCGACACGTTCTCGTCGCTGAGGCTGGTGTTCTCCTGCAGTGTCAGCATGATCGACGCCGTGGTCGGCGCCATCTGTGACGTCAGCAAGACGCGGCTGTTGTCCTGCTGGGAGATCTCCACCCGGGCAAATGCGATGCCTGGGACCCCTTGGCTCAGCGTGGTGCCGAGCCTCTCTTGCAAGTCGAGGCGCGCGTACATCCGCTTCTCGGCGTCGGTGGCCCCAAATCCGCTGCCGCGGCCCAGCAGCTCATAGGTGTATCCGCTCTTTGGGTAACCCTCCCGGGCCAGATCCATCGCGAGCTGGTCCACGTTGTCGGCCGGCACCAAAATCGTACCGGCGCCCTCCGCCTTGGTTTTGACCCCCATGTCGGAGAGCAGCGCCAGCACTTCACCGGCCTGGCTGGGCTCCATGTCGCGGTATAGGACGGCGTACTGTGTGCGCGTGAGCAGGACAAGCGCAACAACCATGACGGCGAGAGACACCCCCACAATGGTCAAAAACCGCGTGCGGTCCCTCTTTTCCGTCCTCTCCCACAGCTGCGTAAGTTGTGTCCGCAGACGCTGTAAGACCTGTGGCAATTGGTTCAACCCCTCCGAATCCCCGTCTCTGTGATTTTTTCAAGCGATACCCGCCGTCAGATCTGCATGCGCATGATCTCCTGGTAGGACTCGATGATCTTGTTGCGGATCTGCAGCGTCAGATTGAGCGCGATCTCCGCCTCCTGCGCCGCAATGGTCGCGGTGTGGATGTCCGGCACGGTATCCAACAGCGTGCCAAAGCCGGTCTGCTTGTCCGCGGCGTCCGTGGTCACGACGGACGAGAGCGCCTGCCCCAAAAAATCAGAGAAACTCGCCTTGGGTTGTGTCTCCGTCGGCCCGGACAGCGGCGCGGGCCGGGGGATCGAAAAATCAGAAATACGTCCAATCTCCATACCATCCTCCTGTGTGACATCTGTCTTCGGGCCGCCGGGCGGCCCCCATCTTCCGCTCTGCTCCGCGGCGCTTTCTCACGCGCCGCGCCAGTCAGCGTCCGATCTGCAGCGCGCGGTTTGCAATGGCTTTGTAGTTGCTGATGGCGGTGACGCTGGCGTCGTAGGCGCGGGTGGCGGAGAGAAAGTCCACCATCTCCCGCTCCATGTCGACGTTCGGCATGTTCACGTATCCGTTTTCGTCGGCGTCCGGGTGCTGCGGGTCGTATACGACCCGAAACGGCGTCTGCGTGTCCTCCTGCGTCGCCACGACGCGCACCCCGCCGCCGGCCGCGAGCTTGGCGCCCGCCGCGTTCATAAAATCGGAAAACGCGTACATTGGGCGTTCCTGGACCAAAACGTACTTGCGCCGGTACGGGCCTCCGTCAGCTGTGCGGGTGGTCAGGGCATTCGCGATGTTCTCCCCCGCGATGTCCATCCGGTACCGCTCGGCGGTCAGCGCGGACGCGCTGATGTCCATGGCTCTGAACAGATTCAAACCAAACATCCTTTCTCACGCGGGTGCGGCCGCCCCTCCGGGGCCGCCGGCTCAGCGGCCCTCACGGATGACCATCTTCAGCCGGGCGAGTTCCGCGTTCACCTTGACAGTCAGCATATCGTACTTGATCGTGTTCTTGGCGAGCTCGACGTTCTCCTGGTCGATGTCCACGTTGTTTTCGTCCATACGCATTGTGTAGTGGTCGTTCGTCACAACGGACGGCGTGATGTCCCGCGGGTCCGCCGCGCCGTCGAATGCGATGTGCCGCCCCCGCGTGCGCCGGGTCGCGAATGCGCTCTCCTCCGACGCCAGCGCCGACGCCAGCGCATCCTCAAATTCCACGCGCTGGCTCTTGTAGTACGGCGTGTTGGCGTTGGCGATGTTCTGCGCAATGACCTCCTGCCGCAGCCACGAGGCATCCAGCCCCCGCGCCAGCGTATCGACCTGCCGGAACAATTTTTCAAACACAGTCTCACCCCCTTGCCGTCGATTCCGGTCCGACGCGGCGCCGGGCGCGGGGTTGCGCGTCACCCACCGTCACCCATAAAAAAACCGGCGTCACAAAGTGCTGTCGCCCCGGAGACAATCCCGTACAAAGCCGGATCCGTCTCGGCCGTTCGACTTCCTCCTTGAAACGCCTCTGCAACGTCGCGGCGCCTCCGGCGCCTATGTTCCACCTCTTGTATCGAAAGAACCGGGGGCAAAGATTAGCGCCTTGTTTCTTGTCGCCGCCTCGCGGCGACAAGAAACAAGGATTTGGGTTGTGGGTTGCACCCGCAGCCCATGTTGGGGTTTGTCGCACCCCGGCCAAGCGCCGGAGAGGCGCCGGGCGCCCGTCAGGCAAAGAAATTGGCCGACAGCAATTCGCCGCGCCCCATGGCCGTGAGGGCCGCCTCGACTTTTTTCAGATAGTTTTGTGTCTCCGTCGGCAGCCGCGCCGCCTGGACGGGGTCGCCCGCGTCGGTCACGCCCCGGCTCCTCAGTCCGTTTGGCCCGCAGTTGTAAGCCGCCAGCGCCGTTCGCACATCCCCGTCGAACCGGATGATCTGGCCCAGCAGACAGCGTATGCCGCCGTCGATGTTCTGCGCCGGGTCCAGCGCGTCCGGCACACCCAACGCCTCGGCGGTCTCCGGCATGAGCTGCATCAGCCCCATCGCGCCCGCGGAGGAGACGAGACCGGGGTCAAAGCCCGACTCGACCTGCACCACCGCGCGGATGAGCGCGGGGTCCACGCCGTACGATTCGGCGGCGGACACGATCAGGTCCTCATAGGGGTAGGCCCCGGCCGACTCCACCGGCG
>JAIRML010000202.1 GCA_031258665.1 Oscillospiraceae bacterium
CACCTCTTCGGCGCGGTGCCCGAACAGAAAGATGTTGTCGAGCCCCACTTCCTCGCTGATCTCCACATTGGCGCCGTCCAGCGTGCCCAGCGTCAGCGCGCCGTTGATCATGAACTTCATGTTGCCTGTCCCCGACGCCTCCTTGCCGGCGGTGGAGATCTGCTCCGAGATCTCGGCGGCCGGCATGAGCAGCTCCGCCACGGACACCCTGTAATTTTCTAAAAACACCAGCCGGATCCGCCCGGCCACCAGCGGGTCGCCGTTGATCTGCTCGGCCAGAGAGTTGATCAGGCGGATGATGCGCTTGGCCATCTGGTAGCCCGACGCGGCCTTGGCGCCAAACAGAAACGTGCGCGGCTGCATCTCCTGCCGCGGGTTGTCCCGCAGGCTGTTGTACAGCGCGATGATGTGCATCACGTTGAGCAGCTGCCGCTTATATTCGTGCAGCCGCTTCACCTGGATGTCGAACAGGGAGTCCGGGTCTACGAGCAGCCCGGTCTCGGACCGGATGTAGTTCGACAGCCGCTGTTTGTTCTCCCGCTTGATCGCTCCGAGCGCGCGCAGCGCGGAGGCGTCGTTCGCAAACGCGCCCAGCTTTTCGAGCGCCGCCGGCCGTAGGAGATACTCGTCGGAACCGGTCAGCTCACAGATGAGCGCGTGCAGCCGCGGGTTGATCTGCGCCAGCCAGCGGCGATGGTCGATCCCGTTTGTGATGTTGAAGAATTTGTGGGGCGTCCGCTCGAAGGCGTCGCGGAAGATCGTCTGCCGGAGGATCGTGCTGTGCAGCTCCGAGACGCCGTTGATCGCAAAACAGGCGCACACGCACAGATTGGCCATGCGGACCTCGCCGTCCCAGATGACGGCCGCCTGGGCGAGCTGCTCCCCCGTGTAGTGGTAATCCTCGCTGAGCGTCCGCAGGTAGCGGTTGTTGATCTCACACAGGATCATCCAAATGCGCGGCAGCAACATCTCCACCATCGGCTGCGACCAGCGCTCCAGCGCCTCCGACATCACCGTGTGGTTGGTGTACGCCACCGCGTGCGTGACAATGCTCCACGCCTCGTCCCACTCCATGCCCTCCTCGTCGAGGAAGATGCGCATGAGCTCCGGGATCACCAGCGTGGGGTGCGTATCGTTGATCTGGATCACGTGGCGCAGGTGGAAGTTGCCCAGCGTGCCGTACCGCGCCCGGTGGCGGCGCGCGATCGACTGCACGGTGGCGGAGACGAAGAAATACTGCTGCCGCAGCCGCAGGAGTTTGCCCTCAAAGTGATTGTCCTCCGGGTAGAGGACTTTGGAGATGACCTCCGCCAGGGCGTTTTGCTCCAGCGCCCGCAGGTACTCCCCGCGCGAAAACAGCGACATATCGATCTGTGTGGTGGACTTGGAGTCCCACAGGCGCAGCGTGTTTACATGCCCTGTCCGAAAGCCTGTGATGGCCATGTCCATCGGAATGGCCAGCACCGACGTGTAGTCGCGGTGGAGGAAGCGGGCGTGCCCGTCCTCCTCCCACACCTGGTCCACGACGCCGGAGAAGCGCACCTCCTCGGCCTCGTCCACATGCGGGATGAGCCAGACATCCCCCGTCTCGAGCCAGGGGTCCGGCAGTTCCACCTGCTGCCCCTCCACGATCTTCTGTCGGAAGATGCCGTAGTGGTAGCAGATGGAATATCCGGTGGCCGGGACCTCAAGCGTCGTCATTGAGTCCATGTAGCAGGCGGCCAGACGGCCGAGCCCGCCGTTGCCCAAGCCGGCGTCCAGTTCCTGATCGAAGATTTCGCTCGGCTCGACGCCGAGGGAGATGAGCGCCTGCGTGAGGTCCTCCAGGACCCCCAAATTGTAGGCGTTTTTCATGAGCGACCGGCCCAACAAAAATTCCAGCGACATGTAGTGAACCTGCCGCCTGTCGACCACTTTTTCGCACTCCGTCCGCTGCACCAGCCCGGACGACATGCGGTCCCGCAGCAGCAAGGCGCACGCCTTGAAGATCTGCCCGCGCGAGGCGCTGCCGACCTCACGCCCAAAGTGCCGCTGCAGCTTGCTCACGATCTCCTCGCGCAACGCACCGGCCTCAGAGTGGATGTTGTTAGACATGTGTGAAGGAAACCCCTTTACCGCTTACCCGTCAGGTTCCGGTACAGCGTCAGATATTTGGCGGCCGAATCGCTCCAGCCAAAGTCGAGCCCCATGTTGCGCTTTTGCAGCACGGCCCACGCCTCTTTGTTGTGGTATGTCTCCACAGCCTGGCCCAGCACGTATTGCATGTCGCTGGCGTTGTAGTTCGCAAACGTAAAGCCGTTGCCCTCCCCTGTCTCCGGGATATAGGGGCGTACCGTGTCGCGCAGCCCGCCGGTTTCGCGCACCACCGGCACGGCGCCGTAGCGCATGGCCATCATCTGAGACAGCCCGCAGGGCTCCGCCTGCGACGGCATCAGGAAGATGTCGGCGCCGCCGAAGACTTTGATCGCGAGGCCGAAGTTCACCATAATACTGGCCGACAGACGGCCGCTGTAAGTGTTCTGCGCGTTGATGAACACCTGCTCGTAGTGCCAGTCGCCCCGGCCGAGGACCACCAGCTGGACTGACATATCCATGATGGCGTCCAGCGAGGCCGTGACAAGATCCAGCCCCTTGTGCCCGACCAGGCGGGAGACCATCGCGATGATCGGGATGGTCTCGTCTTGGTTGATCCCCAAAATCTTCTGCAGGTCCAATTTGTTGTACACCCTGTCGGAGAGTGTGTCCGGGCCGAAGTTGTGCTCCAGGTTTGGGTCGGTCTTTGGGTCGTAGAGGACCATATCGATGCCGTTTAAGATGCCGGAGAGTTTGTGCCGGTTGTGCGCCAGCACCCCCTCCATGCCATGGGCGTAAAACGGGTACTGGAGTTCGTCCGCGTAGGTGGGGCTCACAGTCGTCACGGCGCTCGCGCACTCGATCCCGCCCCGCATCAGCGAGATGCCCCCCATGAAGGCGAGCGTGTTGTCCTCCACAAAACTGTCGGGCAGACCGAAGATATCCCCGGCGAGCATCCGGTCGTAGCGCCCTTGATATTCTATGTTGTGAATGGTCATCACCGTGCGTATGTCCTCGTAAAACGGGTGACCCGCGTACAGCTTGTGGACGTAAACGGGGACCAGCGCCGTCTGCCAGTCGTTCACGTGGATGACGTCCGGCTTCCAGTCGAGCTCGGGCAAGATGTCCGCGGCCGCTTTGGAGAAGAAGGCGAACCGCTCCCCGTCGTCAAAATGCCCGTAGAGCTCGCCGCGTTTAAAGTAATACTCGTTGTCGAGAAAATAATAGACCACGCCGTCTTTTTTCATCTCAAACAGCCCGCAATACAGGTTGCGCCAAGAGAGGCTGATGTATACATACTTGACAAACTTCATCTGCGAGCGCCATTGCTCACCGATGGAGCCGTACAGCGGCATCATGACGCGCACCGACACGCGCTTGGCCGCCACCGCCCGCGGCAGCGCGCCCATCACGTCGGCCAGGCCCCCGGTTTTGACGAACGGGGCGCATTCGCTGGTGACATACAGAACTTTCATAGTCGTCCTCCCAATTTTGAATCTGCGCGCGGGTCCGGCTCGCCGGCCCTCCATTTCCCCGCTTCCCCCGTCTTCTCTCTGCGGCGTCACACGACGCTGCCCTTGGCAATCGCGATGGGATAGGTCTCATGCCCCAGCAACATGCGCCCTCGGTTGATGACGACCTCCTTGTCCGTGATCGCGTACCCGAGCACCGCGCCCTGACTGACCTTGGTGTTTTGCATCAGGATGCTGTTATGTACCCGCACGCCCTCGCTGATGCGAACGCCGCGGAAGATCACGCTGTTTTCCGCCTCTCCCTCGATGTAGCAGCCGTCGGCCACCACACAGTTGCGCACAGAGGCGCCCGGCCCGTAGTAGGTGGGCGCCTGATCGCGCCCTTTGGTCTTGATGGGGCGCTCCTTGCGAAAAATGGACTCGCGCACCTCCGCGCGCAGCAGGTCCATATTGCACCGGAAAAACGTGGACGTGGAGTGCAGACGGGCCACGTACCCGTCGAACAGATAGGCCACGACATCGAGGTCGGACATCCGCTGCAGCACGTCTCTTTCGAAGTCGTAGGCGTTGTGCGCGGAGCAGTAGCTGACCAGCGAATCGAGCAGCGAACTCGACAGGATGCTGACATTCAAAGACTCGAACATCTCCGGCTCCCTCCGCCCGATTGAGATGTCCGAGACCCGGTTTTTCTCACCCAGCGCGACATTCACCGCGTACTCCGGGCTGCTGACGGTCCGCGGGGAGCAGATGAGCGTGATGTCGGCGCCGCTGTCGATGTGGACCCGCAGCGCGTCCTCCAACGGCAGATTGGCCACCAGGTCCCCGTCCGCCATCACCACATATTCTTCGCGGATCCCCGACAGATACGAGTTCACCCCGGCGAGCGCCGCCATGTTGCCCAAAAAGACACCCCCCTCGTGCTGCAACCGCGTGACGTTGTAGCCAAACGGCGGCAGGAGCTTGAGGCCGCCGCGCTTGCGGGCGAGGTCCCAGTCCTTGCCCGAGCCCAGGTGGTCGAGCAGCGACTGGTAATTTTCACGCATGATGACGCCCACATTGACAATGTCGGCGTTGATCATGTTCGACAGCATGAAGTCAATGGCGCGGTACCGGCCTCCAAAGGGGAGCGACGAGACTGTGCGGTGCTCTGTCAGTTCTTTGATATGGAGCCCACCCGCGTACGCGAAGATGAGCCCGTGCATGTCGTTCATGCTCTCCCCCCTCTTTTCCCTGTCCCGGCCGCGGGCGGGGCGGGGCCCGCCTCCTGCGTCAGTTTGTCCGCCCCGACCATCTCGCGGGTTTTGACCACGATGCCCGGCCCGATCGTGACCCCCGGGGCCACCACCGTGACACCCCAGTCCGCCACCGGAACCACACTGGGGTCAGCCCCGACACGCGCGCCCCGCCCGACGCGCGCGCCCTCGGCGATGATGGCGTACTCCACCACGGCTTCCTTTTCGATGACCGCGCCCGGCATCACGATCGAATACTTGACAAACGCCCCGGGCTGGATGATCACATCGGTAAATATGACAGAATTTTCCATTTCTCCGTGGATCTCACACCCCTCTGTGAGCAGGGAGTGGGTGACGCGCGCGCCTTCGCCGACGAAGTGGGGCGGCGCGGACTTGGCGCCGCAATAGATCGGCCACGAGCGGTCGAAGATGTCGAGCTGGTTGTCTGGGGCCAGCATGTCCATGTTGGCCTCCCAGAGGCTCTCGATCGTACCGACATCTTTCCAGTACCCTTTGAACTGGTGGATCAGCATCCGCTCGCCGGCGTTCAGCATCATCGGGATGATGTTCGCGCCGAAGTCGTTGCGGGACTTCGGGTTGTGGCTGTCCTCCAACAGGTAGGCACGCAGCTTGCTCCAGGTGAATACGTAGATGCCCATCGACGCCAGGTTGCTCTTCGGTTTCTTGGGCTTTTCCTCAAAATCGAGAATCACGCCGCCGTCGTCGGCGTTGAGGATCCCAAACCGGCAGGCCTCGTCCGGCGGCACCTCAATGACCGCGATCGTGCAGTCGGCCTGCGTCCGGCGGTGCTGGTCGATCATCTGCGAGTAATCCATCTTGTAGATGTGGTCGCCCGACAGGATCAGCAAATACTCGGGGTCATAGGTTTCGATAAATCCCATATTTTGGTATATTGCGTTGGCCGTGCCTTTGTACCACTCGCCGCCCTTGCCTTTGACATAGGGGGGCAGCACGCGCACGCCGCCCTCCAGACGGTCGAGGTCCCACGGCAGACCCGCCCCAATGTAGGCGTTCAGCTCATGGGGCTGGTACTGCGTGAGCACCCCCACCGTGTCGATGTTGGAGTTCACGCAGTTCGACAGCGGAAAGTCGATGATCCGATACTTTCCGCCGAAGGGCACCGCAGGTTTCGCCACATTGGTCGTCAGCACATACAGGCGGCTGCCCTGGCCCCCCGCCAACAACATGGCGACACACTCTTTTCTTCTCATAAGCCGCACCCCGCGATGTCAGAAAATAGAAAACAACGGAAGAACACAGCGCCAACACGGAGGCAGCGGGCAGCATATCTATGCTGCCACAGTCCCCCTCTTATCCTTCCCTCCGGAAGAACACAGCGCCAAATGGAGGCAGTGTGAATGTCAGGGTGTGTGGGCGGCCCAGCCATTCGGCGTTCTCCGTGTGGAGATCGCAGGGGTTTGTATGCCCCCAGCCGCCAAAGGCCGCGTCGTCTGAATTCAACACCTCGCGGTAACGCCCCGGCACGGGCACACCCAACCGGTACCCCTCTTTCAGCATGGGAGAAAAGTTGAAGACAGCCGCCAGCTCGCCGCCCGACGCGTCCAGCCGCCGGTAGGCCAGGGTGTTCCCCTGGTAGTCCCCGTGGTTGAGCCAATCGAAACCCGCCTGCTCGCAGTCGCGCTCCCAGAGCGCGGGGCAGGCGAGGTAGAGATGATTGAGCGCCTTTACATACGCGTGCAGCTTCTTGTGCGCGTCATATTCCAGCAAATGCCAGTCGAGCGAGTGCGCAAAGTTCCATTCGATGAACTGCCCAAACTCACTCCCCATAAAATGTAACTTTTTCCCCGGATGCGTCATCATATAGGCCAGGAATGCCCGTACACCGGCAAATTTATCATCGTAATATCCCGGCATCTTCTGAAGCAGAGAACACTTTCCATGCACCACCTCATCGTGTGAGATGGGCAGGATGTAATTTTCTGAAAATGCGTACATGAGAGAGAACGTCAGGTTGTTGTGGATATACTGCCGAAAAACCGGGTCGCGCTTTGCGTATTCCAGCGCGTCGTTCATCCAGCCCATATTCCACTTGAAGTTGAAGCCCAGCCCGCCGGTGTAGGTGGGCGCCGTGACCATGGGCCACGCGGTGGACTCCTCGGCGATCATCAGCGCGTGCGGGAAAGCCGCGAACACCTGCTCGTTCAACTGACGCAGGAAGCTGATGGCCTCCAGGTTCTCACGGCCGCCGTGAATGTTGGGGCGCCACTCCCCCTCTTTGCGCGCGTAGTCGAGGTAGAGCATAGAGGCCACGGCGTCTACGCGGAGCCCGTCCACATGGTATTTGTCGAACCAAAACAGCGCCGACGACATCAGGAAGGAGCGGGCCTCGTTGCGGCCATAGTCGAAGACACGGGTCCCCCACTCCGTGTGTTCCATCCGGCAGGGGTCGCCATATTCGTAGCAGTATGTGCCGTCGAACTCGACAAGCCCGTGCGCGTCCTTGGGAAAATGCGCGGGCACCCAGTCGAGCAGCACGCCGACGCCGGCCTGGTGGCACCGGTCGACAAAGCGCATGAAGTCGTGCGGCGTGCCAAAGCGCGAGGTGGGCGCGAAGTACCCTGTCACCTGGTAGCCCCACGACGCGTCCAGCGGGTGCTCCATGACCGGCATCAGCTCAATGTGTGTATAGCCCATCTCCTTCACATAGGGGATGAGCCTGTCGGCGGTCTCGTCGTAACTCAGCAGGCGCTCGTCCTCCCCCCGCCGCCAGGAGCCGAGGTGCACCTCGTAAATGTTGAGCGGCCGGCTGTACGGGGAGGCGTGCGCGCGCCGCCACGCCTCGTCGCCCCACTCATAGCCGCCCAGCGTAAAGACCTTGGACGCCGTGTAGGGGCGGGTCTCCGCGTGGAACGCGTAAGGGTCGGCCTTTTCGAGAACCCGGCCCTGTTTTGTCTCCAGCGCGTACTTGTAGGAGGCGTACGCCTCCACACCGGGCACAAAGAGCGCCCACACGCCCACCGAGATCTTCGTCATTGGGTGCTTCTCACGGTCCCAGCCGTTGAAATCGCCGACGACGGACACCCGCACCGCGTCGGGAGCCCACACGCGAAACAGCACGCCCCGCCGGCGGCCCTGTGTTGTCACGCGGGCGCCCAAAAATTCATAGGCCCGGCTGTCTGTCCCCTCGTGGAATAGATGGAGATGCAGCGCCAACGTCTCGTCCGCCGGCGCCGGCTGCGCCGGCGTTTTCCGCCCGCCGGCGCCGGCCGCGGACCGCGCGCCCGCCGCCCTCTTTTTGCTCTCTGCCAAAGTGACTCCTCCAACTCTCAATGGTTCGGGCTCAGCCGGCGACGACCGTGCCCAATGTCTCGCCGAACAGACCGGCGGCGTTCATCTCGTCGAAGTCGAGATGCATCCGTGTGCGGAATTTGGGGGAGACGCGCACGACGACCTCTCCAAAGGTGAGCGCCCGCGCCCCCTCCACGCGCACAGAGACGATGTCTTGATTTTTGAGGCCGTGCGCCTCCGCGTCTTCCGGCGTCACGTGGATGTGGCGTTTGGCGATGATCGCCCCCTCGGTCAGTTCCACGGCCCCGGCCGGGCCGACCACGCGGCAGCCGGCGCTCCCGGCGAGCTGCCCGCTCTCGCGGATCGGCGGCGTCAGCCCCAAGACGCGGGCGTCTGTCAGCGACAGCTCCACCTGCGTGGCCCGGCGCTCCGGCCCCAGG
Organism: Oscillospiraceae bacterium; assembly: GCA_031258665.1. Classification (GTDB taxonomy): domain Bacteria; phylum Bacillota; class Clostridia; order Oscillospirales; family UBA929; genus JAIRTA01. The sequence goes on from JAIRML010000202.1 coordinate 8,491, forward strand.
ATGGAGATGCGGTCGATGGCCCCGCGAGGCCCCTCCACACGCACCTTCTCCTCCGACAGGAATTCTCCCGGCTGCGAGAGTTCGCGCTTGCTGTGCAGGCGGTACCCGGCGCCGAACAGCGCTTCTAAGTCCTCACGCGTCACATGGACATGGCGGGCCGACCCCTCAATGATGATCGACAGCTGCCCCACGGCAGAACAACTCCTTTCATGGCGCCGCGCCCGGCGCCCCCGGCCGCGCGGAGACGCACGGCGTTGCGGCCGTCCACTTTTGTCCTTATCTTATCACAAAGTTGCCCTAGGTGCAATATTTTTCCGGGTATCACGGGAATATTTGCCCCGGGGCACAGGGCCGGCCCGATTCGACGGCCCGCGGCGCGGTCCACAGCCCCTGGCCGCTGCCGGGTCAAGAAGTTCTTTACAGCGCGCGCGCGATGATATATACTATTTGTATAGAAATCTCACTTTTGAACCCTGTGTGTTTGCGAAATTACCATATCTTGGTACTTGCCCCGTGCGTGGGCCGAGCAAGCGCCAACAAAAGGAGAGACTCCGTATGTCTGAGTATTTTCCGCGCGTGCTGACCCTGCTGCGCCGGGAAAAGGGTGTGAGCCAGCGGCTGGCCGCCTCGCAGCTCGGCATCTCCCAGGCGCTTCTCTCCCACTACGAAAAGGGCGCGCGCGAACCCGGCCTCGCCTTTGTCTCGCGCGCGTGCGACTACTACGGCGTGTCGGCCGACTTCCTGCTGGGGCGCTCCATGCTGCGCGACGGCGCCGGGCCCGGCGCCGAGGACTTGCACGACGCCTCCGCCGACAAGGACAACCGGCTGAGGGGCGGGGTCTCCGCCGTGCTGCACAAAAAGCTCCTCATCAACTCGATCAGCCTGTTGTTTGAACTGCTGGGGCAGCTGCGGCGAAAGGAACTCATCGAGGCGGCGGCCGGCCACCTGGGCGGCGCCGTCTACACCCTCTTCCGGCACCTCTACGACCGGTGCGGTGAGCACGCCGAGCTGCTTTTCTCCACGCCTCCCGAGTGCGCTTCCCTGCTGGCCGGCGCCGACCGGGCGCTGCTGGAGGCGCGCCTGTCCGCCCTGCTGCGCGACCTCCCGCGCGGCGTCACGCTCCCCGTCTTCTCCCGGGACCAACTCGCCCGCGATTACCCGCTTCTCTACCAGTCCCTCTTTATGCTGCTCCAACAGGTGACAAATCGGCTGTCGTCACTCGCGTACTGACGGTGTGCCCGCTTTTGAACCCCGGCCGCCCTTTTGAATCGTCGGCAAAGGGCCGTCTTCCCGCAATCGGGAAGACGGCCCTTTGTGGATTCGTTGGGGCAATTGTCCATTGTCCATTGTCCATTGTCGTCAGGCGGCGGACTGTGTCGCTTCGCCCACGGCGGCCGCCTTGGGGGTCCAGGCCTCGCTGCCGTCCTCCCGGACACCGACCTCGTAGCGGTCGTGGTCTGTGGAGGCCTCTATGATATCCGCGTAGGCCCAATGCGTTCTCGGCAGATCGGTGAAGGCCACCACATCACTCGGGACGTCCTCCACGAGGAGGATGCGCCCCAGCAT
>JAIRML010000235.1 GCA_031258665.1 Oscillospiraceae bacterium
AATACTGCGTAACACCCGAGCCGGTGTAGCCGGCGGCGTCGGAGTTGTAGGCCATGTATTCCGCGAGAGCAAACTCGGCCTGGTAGACGCCGTCAATCGGGTCGGCAAGGTCGTACAGCGGATACTCCGGCGCGACCGTCGGGTCGATGCCCGAATAGTACAGCAGCACGGGGCCGAGGACGGCGCACGGGCTGGCAACGCCGGCCCCCTCTTTCGGCGTGAACGACAGGTTCGAACCGTTCAGGCCGTCGCTGGCGCGGCGGTGGTTGTAGGCTTGGTAGGCGTTGGCGTCCAGATAGATTTTGAACTCATCGAAGTCCCCGTGGTTTATCATGTAGCCGGTGTATCGGCAGAGGATAAGCTTGAAGCCGGCCGAATCGCCCGAACCCTCGTCTTTGACCGTGAGGCCGTCGGAGATCGTGAGCGTTCTCCAGCCATAGCCCAGGACCAGCTTGGCGGTGTCCAGGTACTGCTGTTCACCTGTCAGCAGGTACAGCTCGTATGCCGCGTCAGCCATGCAGCCGTAGTTGTATGTATACTGGCTCGCGGACTCAGCGCCGCTATAGCTGATGTTGTCGATGACATAGCCCGTCTCTTTGTTCTTCAACAGATGCGCGTAGGCCCATTCGTAGACGACCTTGGCCCGCGCTTCGTATTCGGCGGCTTTGGCGGGGTCTTTGTCTCTGTAATACAGCGCGAAGCGCGAGGCGCACAGCGAATAATTGCCGTTTGTGCAGACGTTCTTTTGGTTGTTTCGCCGCGCCGTGTTCACAATCCCGGTTCCGTTGCGCCGCCACAGGACGCCGCCATACGGCGTGCCGCCGTAGTTGCCCTGGGCAGTGTCGTAGCCGTTTTCCCAAATCACATTCAGCATTTGTTCCGCGACGGTCAGGTACTTTGTCTCTCCGGTCAGCTCGTGGGCGCGGAGCATGGCCTGCGTCCACCAGCAAAGGTCGTCGTTGTAGGAGTTGTAATCCCACACATGGACATCCCAGGTCGGGTGCCAGCGGCTGCTGATGAAACTGTCGTAAAGCTGGGAGAGCAGGGCGGCGTACTTCGGATCTTTTGTGTACTGCAGCGCGTCGTTTACCGATTCAAAGATGTGCGCCGACAGCCAGAAATCTGTCTCGCGCTGTGTCTCGGACGTCGCGCCGCCGCCATTGTCCGGGTTGTTGCTCCAGCGCCAGGTGCTTTTGCCGACGATCTCGCCGGCCTCGTTCGTGTGGTCGCGCAAGAACACCGCCAGGAAATCGTCCATCATTTCCTCGGCGTACCTGTATTCCGGGGCCTGGGCGGAGGCCGCCGCGGGGAAGGCGGTTGGAACCGACGCCAGCAAAACACAGGCAAGCGCCACCGCGAGAATCTTTTTGACATACACGATAAGACACCATCCTTTTATCGATGAGATTGACCGGGGTCTTCCCCGCAGACCCGGGCGCGATCGACACATTCGTGGGCCTGGCCGGCGCTCCGGTATCTGGCGATGCCCGGTTTGTTTCTTCGGATGTATTCCGAGGGAGAAAGCCCGGTGAAGCGTTTGAAAATGACAGAGAAGTAATTGCTGGATGTGAACCCCAGTTCAAACGCCACCTCCGTCACCGAACCGGCCGCAAGCAAGCGGTCCTTGGAAATCTCCACTTTCATTCGGTTGACATACTCGCGGGGCGTTGCGCCGATCTGCTCTTTAAACTTCTGTTTAAAGCGCGACTCGGAAAGATGGGCTGCCTGCGCGAGCTCCCGCATGGATATGGATTCCCCGATGCTCTGTTCGATAAAGGCAGTGGCGCTCGCGATATCCCGGGACAAATGCTCCCTTTCGCGCGCGACATTGCCCCTGACATCGTATACGGCGCTATACAACTGATAACCCCCCCTTGCCTTGCGGTTTTTCGCCGCGAACCTCCCAAATTCTAACATGCGTCGCCCCCGCAACCCACAACCCACAACCCAATTCTTGTTTTTTGTTGCCGCGAAGCGGCAACAAGGTACCAACGTGGGCTGCCCATGCAGCCCATAACCCAAAATTCTCGTTTTTTATTGCCGCTTCGCGGCAATAAGGTACTACTGTCAGGCGCGCGTGTTAGGCGCCGTGATGGAACAGCGGGGCGGCCACGATTGCCGCCCCGCTGTTGTCTTTTTACTGCACGGCCGCGGCGCAAAGGGGCGCGCGATCGCCCCCGCCCCACGCGAACACTTTGACGCTGTAGCCGCCGCCCAGGGCGCTCGTGTCCAGGGTGATCGTCTCCGCGGCGAGACGCCTGTCGTCCGGCACGGCCAATGTCTTGGTATCGACAGCCGCGAGCCTGCCATCTTGCGCGTACACAGCCGCGATGACACTCGCCTCCCTCTCTGTGCCGCTGTTGTTGCGGATGCTGGCGCGAACGGTCAGCGTCCCGCCGCTCTCGGTCACCGTCGGGGTGAGATCCGCACCTTGGCCCATCAGGTAGAAATCGTCGTCGGTGGTGTACTCGTACTGGAACAGGAACGAGTGGATGTTCGCCACATGCTTGCCCGTACCCTGCAGTTCGATATATATGTCATGGACACCGCTGACACACGGATCCGAAATGATGCCGGCGCCGTTTGTGTATGCCGCCCAGGTGGAGCCGTTCGGCGGTATGCCGATGTCCGCGATGACCGGCCCGTCCAGCGCGTCGAGATGTACCAGCGCGCGGGCGTTCGGGCAGTCGGATGTGACGCCGGCATAGTTGACGACCGCCTTTGTAAACCATTTTTCGCCTGTGCCGAAGTCGATGTACTTGTAGAGCATCCAGGCGCCGGGCTTCGAGCCGCCGATGTTTGTCACTGTCGCGCCCGCGATCGCCTCGCCGCCGATGCTGACGCCGGAGACGCCCGACGTCGTCTCGGATTTGATGTTGTCGGAGCTGCCGTCCGCGCCGGTGATGGCGCCGGAGGCGCCGTTGTACCCGATGGCCTCCAGTTCAACCCAGCCTTTCGGACGGCGATCAGCCTCGCGACGGCGGCGTCAATCGCGGCCATCGCGGCGGAGACTTCGCGGCTTGCCGCGTCAGGGTCGTCATAGACAGCCTGCCCCGCCGCGACAGCGGCGGCGACCGCCGGTTTTTCGTCCGCGCCGTAATCCGGCGAGTCCACAGCCGCCCGACCGTTCTGGATCGCCGGCAGCAGATCGGATTTGTCTATGAACGCGTAGGCGGAACCGAACAATTCCAGCTCTGAGATCGAGAGGTTGCCGGCCGCGTCCGCTATGCTGAGGCGGTAGATCTTGTACTTTCCGGGGCTTTCGACGGTAAACGGCCTTGTGTAGCGCGCCCATTCCCAAGACTCGCCGGAGCGCGCGTCGAGCGGTGTCCACTGTGTGCCGTCATTGGTCCCATAGAGAACCCACGCGGTCGGATATGTATCCGCGGCGGTGCCGGAGGATATCGTGTACATGGTCACGGCCGCCGGTTTGTTGAATGAATAATAGATCTCCGCCGTTCGGGAAGCCCATGTCGTGTTGGCGCTGTTCGCATTGTTGAAGAGGTTCGCGCCGTTTGTCGCGCCCGGCAGGTACGCGTCGGTTGTTGCGGCGTCGATGGCCGGCATGGCTGAGGCCGAAACAGATGC
>JAIRML010000252.1 GCA_031258665.1 Oscillospiraceae bacterium
CCAACAATTACGGCGCCGCGGGCACGGTGTTCCCGAGCTCCATCGGCCTCTCCCAGACCTGGGACGAAGATCTGATGTACCAAATCGGCGATGTGGTCGCCAAGGAATCCGAGGCCAACGGCGGCAGCATCGGCCGCCTGGCGCCGGTGCTTGACCTGCTGCGCGACCCGCGCTACGGCCGCGCCTATGAGACGCTGGGCGAGGACGCCTACCTCACCGGCAGCCTGGGCACGGCGTACGCCGGCGGCATGAACCAGCGGACAGATGAGGGGCACCAGCAGTTCATTCCGATTTTGAAGCACGTGCTCGGCTACAACACCGAGGTCAACCGCCTGTGGCTGAATTCCGTGCTGCCGCTGCGGTCGATGAAGGAGTACTACGAGAAGGTCTTCCGCTACACGGTGGAGGGGGGCGTCTCCAAGTCTCTGATGAACTCCTACCCGCTCATCAACGGCAAACCGATGTCCATACACCCTGTGCAAAATGCCCTGCTGAATGTGTGGACACCCGATTACGAGGGCACCGGACACTACGAGTTCACGACCCGCAACGACGCCGGAAGCGGTTCGAGCCTCTTTGTGCACAGTCAGCGCTACTTTGAGGACAACCCCGACGGGCGCGCGCTGGGCGTGGCCGAGGGCGTTTTGAACGGGGAGATGAGCTGGAGCTTTCGGGTCTTTGGCAATGTGCTCGGCCCGCTCCATGACGCGGTGACCCGCGGGATGATCGACGCGGACGACCTGAAAGAGAACGCCAAACGCGCCATCGCGATGAACTTGCGCATGGGCGACTACGACCAATTTGGGATCCAAAGCCCCTACTTCGCGAACGCGACGGCCGTCCGCTCCGCGGTGGTGAAGCAAAATCGGCAGCTGGCGCTCCGGGCCTCGCAGGAGCAGATCGTGCTGCTGAAAAACGAGGACAACACCCTGCCGCTGCCGGCCTCCACAAGCCAGGCGGCGCTGATCGGGCCGCTGGCGGACCAGGTGTTGAAGGACCACTACACCGGCCCGTACTCCTACCTCATCACCATCAAAGACGCGCTGGAAAACAAGCTCGGCGCGGACAACGTGGGCTTCACCCGCGCCATCGACACCGTGGCGATCCAGGCCAGCAACGGCCAGTATCTGCAGAACCCGGAGAACAATTTCCGGGCGGCCGGCTCCGCGGGCACAACGACTACCGTGGACGGTCAGACTGTGATCACATCGCAGGACAACCCCGTACTGGCCAACGGCGGCACAACGAAACCCACGCTGGACGACAAGCCGCTGCTGTTTGAGATCCACGACTACGGTTCCACGTTCAACCTGATCCGCACGCCGATCAACAACCGGTACCTGCAGGTGACGTCGTGGCTCCCGAATGTAAATCCGGTGCGCGACATATTGGGCCACACGCTGATCAACAACACGTCGTCGCCCGGCGAGGCCAACCTGGAGACCGGGCGCACGCAGTACGTGCTCTACCAAAACTTCCGGATCGTCCCCACCGACGACGGCAAGGTGGGCCTGTACAACATGGTCACGGGCAACGGCTCCAACAACCCCGAGCCGGACGCGAAGGCCTATGACGCCGACGACGAGGACCTGAACCACGGCAGCTACCTGAAGATCGACACCTCCGGCCGGATTGTGACGGATCTCACGACCACCGGCCCGTACCGGAACGAACGGCACACCGACGGCCCCGACATCACGGAGAGCCCGGTGGATACGGACGACACCGACGAAGTGATTGACCATCTGCCCGCCGCCGACAAGTTCGTCATCGATTCTGTCCAAAGCAGCGAGGAGGCCATCGACGCGGCCGTGGCCGATTTGGACGACGACGCGCCCGTCATCCTCGTGCTGGGCTATGAGCCGCACTTAAACGCCAAAGAGGCCATCGACCTCTACCACACCGGCCTGAGCGCACAGCAGCTGCGGATCATCGACCATGTCACCGGCAACGGGCCCGGCCAGCTGGACCGCGACGTGATCTTGATCGTCAAGACCAGCAACCCGATGACGATCGACGCGGACGTACAGAACAACGACAAGATCAAAGCCATCTTGGAGATCAGTCACTCCGGTCAGGAGGAGGGCAGCGCACTTGTCAGCGCCCTGTTTGCGGACGGCTACGAGGTGCCGGCCACCGGCTTCGCGCCCGCCAAAGACACATACGCCCCCTACGGCACCTACACCGAGTACCCCGGCTACCTGGACGCGAACGGAAAAATTGCCCCCTACGCGCCGGCCGGCCGCCTCTCCGCCACCTGGTACCAAGAGATCACGGACCTGAAGGGCGCCAGTGAGGACCATCCGCCCGCCTCCTATGAATTCCCCGAATACAACGAAACCACAAACGACAACCAGAGCAACATGCACGGCACCATCAACACAGGGCTCAACATCTACGATATCATCAAGGGTGAGCGCACCTACCAGTATTACAGGGGGCAGGCGCCGCTCTACGCGTTCGGCTACGGGCTCACATACACGCCGTTTGTATACTCCGACGTGGCCGTGTCCGCCGTCACCGGCGGCAGGTTCACCGTCACCGGCAAGGTGACAAACACCGGAGACACCTACACCAGCGACGAGGTCGTGCAGGTGTACAGCGCCCTGCCGGACGCGTCGCGGATCGACCAGCCGATCAAGCGCCTGATCGCCTACGAGCGCCTCCTGGCCATCGCGCCGAACGAGACGGAAACATTCATCTTCGACGTGGACCTCAGGGACAAGCTGGGCGTGTGGGATGTGGAGAGCGGCCAATTCATCGTCGAGCCGGGCACGTACACCATCACAGTGGGCGGCACCTCCGCGCTGACCCCGGCCGCCGGCAACAACGCCACGCTGACCGTCACCACGTCCAACGGCGGCACGGCGGCGCCCGCGCGCGACCTGACAAAAGCGCCGTACACGCTGGCCGAGGCCTTTGACGACTACAGCGACGTGGGCGGGCGCGTGGACGACGTCGAACTGATCAGCGAGTCCGTCGACTACGACTCGAACACCGTGGTGCAGTTCCGCAAAGACGGCGCGTGGATCAGCTTCAAAAACGCCGCGTTTGGCGGCACGGTCCCCACGCAGCTCACCGTGCGGGTCGGTTCCGACAGGGCCGGCAGCCTGAACGTGTACGCGCTGGCCCCCGGCGCCGACCCCGCCGCACTCTCCAGCACCGCCCCCATCGCCGCCTTTACCCTGGCGGACACCCGCCCGGTGTCCGGGCTCGGCGTCGGCCTCGGCATCGGCCCGATCGGCGCCTGGGAGGGCGGCGGCGTACAGGGCAGCGCCAACCCGGGCACCAAAGTGGGTCAGGACCCCATCTACGCCAACGCCTACATCAAACCGGCGTGGACCGTGGTGTCTGAAGACGTCACACTCACCGCGGGCTCTTACGACCTGTACTTTGTGACGTCAAACAGGGGTTCTGCCCTCGACTGGGTCAAGTTCGGCCCGGCGTCCGACAGCGCCGCCACGAGCATTGAGATCTCCCAGGTGTACAACAAAGACGCCATCCTCGTAAAGGAGGGCACACTGCCGCTGCGCGCCGCGCTCACACCGCCGACCGCGACGGACACCGTGACTTGGGCCGTCACAGACACCACCGGCGGCGCGACCGCTCTCGCGGCGATCGACAGCAAGGGCGTCCTCACGGCAGCCGGCACCGCCAACGGCAGTGTGCGCGTGACGGCCACGGCGGGCGGCAAAACAGACACTTTGGATGTCCTGATCACCAACCAGCTCGACAGCAACAAGGTGAACATCGCCGTCCCCACCGCCGCCGCCCCCAACCCGGCCCCGCAGCTGAGAACCGTGGAATACTTGCAGCTTCGCACCGGCGGCGCCTTCGGGCAGACCGACAGCATCCAGCGCTATCGGGGCACCAACCAGCAGACGGCGGTCTTCGGCGAACTCTTCAGTGAAAACGAAGACCAGACCTTCAAAGTCGGCGAAAACGACGAGTACTATCTCCCGAACGTCTATCGAGTGGCGCCGGCCGACGCGATCACCTGGCAGATCCGCAACGAGGATCCCACAATCACCACGGCCCTCGCCGAGATCGACGACACCGGTCTCGTGACCGCCACAGGCGCGGCCGACGGCAATGTCGTGATCACCGCGGCGCTGAAGAACAACCCGGACATCTCCGTTGAGCGCACGATCACGCTGCAAAACCAGGGCGCGAAGGATCCCTACAAAATCATCCAAGCCGAGCACTGGGATACTTCCAACAACACATCCGCCCCGGCGGCCACGTACGCGGCCGGCGGCAATGAACTGGGTCTCTATCAGGCCGCCGCTTTCGCCCCCGTGTCCGAGGGCTCCGCCGCCTACCGCCCGGACGAATTTTTGTACAAGAACATCGACTTCGGCGCCGCCGGCGCCAACCTGCTCCGCCTGCGGATGGCGTCCGCCGCCGCGGCCACCGTCGAGGTCTGGAACGGCGCCGCGAAGATCGGGACCTTGTACGCCGCCCCGTCGGGCAGTGTCTCGGCCTACAGGACCTACCCGCTCGCGCTGGAGCGTCAAACCGGCGTGCAGGATCTCACCCTGAAGGTCACCTCCGGGTCTGTCCGTCTGAACTACTTCCAGTTTGCCGACGGCGATACCGTCACCGTGACGTACAACACCGGCGGCGGCTCGGCCGTCGAAAGCCAGCTTCTCGCAAAGGGCGCCGCAGCCACCGCGCCGAACACATCCCGGTCGGGGTACTCCTTTAAGGGCTGGTACACATCGGCCACGGGCGGCTCCGCCTGGGACTTCGACACCGCGGTAAACAGCGACATCACGCTGTACGCGCAGTGGCAGAGCACCTCGTCGCCCAGCGGCGGCACCTCGACCCCGATCACACCCGTACCGCCCGACATCCCCAGCGGGCCGCTGGACAAATTCTCCGACGCGGGCCAGATCTCCGACTGGGCCGTCGAATTTGTGAAACGGCTGGTGGAGGCGGAGGTCATCACGGGGCGCCCGAACGGCACCGTCGACCCGCGCGGCAACGTGACGCGCGCCGAATTCACCAAGATGATCGTGCTGGGGCTGGGGCTTGAGGCCGGCGAGACGCCCAAGGCCTTCACCGACGTGGCCGCGGGCGACTGGTTCAAGAGCGTCGTCGACACCGCCTCCTCGCGCGGGGTCGTGCAAGGCGTCTCGGAGACATCCTT
>JAIRML010000267.1 GCA_031258665.1 Oscillospiraceae bacterium
GCGCGGACCGCCCTGGCCGCCGAAACCGCCGGGCCGCGGGCCCCGGTCGCGCCGGTCGCGCCGGTCGTCGCGGGGACGGGGCGCCTCGATCGTACGGGACCCCATGCGGTTGCCCACGCTGAGCACCTCTCCCTTGTATATCCAAACCTTCACGCCGAGGCGGCCGTATGTGGTTCTGGCCTCGGCAAAGCCATAGTCGATGTCGGCGCGCAGCGTCTGGAGGGGGATGGTCCCCTCGTGGTAATGTTCCACGCGCGCGATCTCCGCGCCGCCCAGACGGCCAGACACACAGGTCTTGATGCCGCGCGCGCCCAGGCGCATGGAACGCTGCATGGCCTGCTTCATGGCCCGGCGGAAAGAGATGCGCTTTTCGAGCTGCTGCGCAATGTTTTCCGCCACGAGCTGGGCGTTCATGTCGGGGCTTCTGACCTCGACGATGTTCAGCGCCACCGGCTTTTTGATCATCGCCTCAAGTTTGGCGCGCAGTTTCTCAATGTCCTGCCCCTGGCGGCCGATCACGACGCCCGGCCGGGCACAGTGCAGGAAGACGCGCACGCGGGTGCTGTCCCGCTCGATCTCGATGCGAGGAATACCGGCGCTCTGCAGCGTGGTCTTCAGGTATTCGCGGATCTTATAATCCTCCAGCAGCAGCGCGCCCACCTTGTCGTTGGGGGCGTACCAGCGGGAGTCCCATCCTTTGATGACGCCGACACGCAGACCGTGCGGATTGACTTTCTGTCCCATACCCTGCCCCCTTATTCCTTTTCACGCACAGCCACGGTGATGTGCGACGTTCGTTTGAGAATGCGAAACGCCCGCCCCTGGGCGCGCGGACTGATGCGCTTGAGCGTGGGCCCCGGGCCGACGAGCACCTCCGACACGATGAGGTCGTCCGCGCTCATCTCGAAGTTGTTCTCGGCGTTGGCGCACGCGCTGCGCAATACTTTGAGCAGGGGCTCGGAGGCCGCCTTTGGCGTGTGCTTTAAGATGGCCTGCGCCGTCTTGGCGTCCTTGCCGCGGATGAGCTCCCCGACGATCTGGACCTTGCGCGGCGAAATGCGTAGATAGCGCAGATGCGCTCTGGCTTCCATACGGCTTTCCTCCTTACTTGCCGGACGTCTTGCTGCCCGCGTGGCCCCGGAAGGTGCGCGTGGGAGCAAATTCGCCCAGCTTGTGGCCCACCATGTCCTCGGTAACATACACCGGCACATGTTTGCGGCCGTCATGCACCGCGATGGTGTGCCCGACAAATTCGGGGAAAATCGTGGAGGCGCGGCTCCAGGTCTTCAGCACTTTTTTGTCCCCTTTGGCGGAGAGTTCCCGCACGCGCTTTAGGAGCTCAGGCGCCACATAGGGGCCTTTCTTTACGCTTCTGCTCATGTGTTTTCCCCCTAACGTGGGCTGCCCTTGCAGCCCACAACCCAAAATTCTTGTTTTATTTTTTGAAAAACTTTTTTTTTCAACAACACGGGGGTGGATCGAGGCGCTGAGGCGCCTCGCGGGGTGCGGTTTGGGGTAAAGAAATACGCAAACCGCGGATGGGATCCGTCCCCCAAAAATTCTCGTTTTTTATTGCCGCGAAGCGGCAATAAGTTACTATTTATTTGGCGCCCCGGCGCTTGACAATGAAGCGGTCGGTGAGGTTCTTTTTCTTGCGGGTCTTGTACCCGAGCGTGGGCTTCCCCCACGGGGTCACCGGGCCGGCGCGGCCGATGGGGCTTTTGCCCTCGCCGCCGCCGTGCGGGTGATCGACAGGGTTCATGACGCTGCCGCGAACCGTGGGCCGCCAGCCCATGTGGCGCTTGCGGCCCGCCTTGCCGATCTGCACGTTTTCGTAGTCGATGTTGCCGACCTGCCCAATGGTGGCGCGGCAGTTCATGCGCACGTAGCGCACCTCGCCGGACGGGAGCCGAACCTGGGCCATCTTGCCCTCCTTGGCCATGAGCTGGGCCGCGGTGCCCGCGCCACGCGCGATCTGGCCGCCCTTGCCGGGGTAAAGTTCGATGTTGTGGATGAACGTACCGAGCGGAATGGCGCTGATGGGCAGGCTGTTCCCCGGCTTGATGTCCGCGCCGAGCCCCGACATCACCGTGTCGCCCACCTTGAGGCCGACCGGCGCCAAGATGTATCGCTTCTCCCCGTCTTCATAGGCAAGCAGGGCGATGTTGGCGGAGCGGTTGGGGTCGTACTCCAGCGCCAGCACGGCGGCCGGGATATCGACTTTGTTGCGTTTGAAGTCGATGATGCGGTATTTGCGCTTGTGCCCGCCGCCGCGGTGGCGCACGGTGATGCGCCCGTAACTGTTGCGGCCGGCTTTCCCGCGCAGCGCCTCCGTCAGCTTCCGCTCCGGCGGCTTTTTTGTCAGGCCCTCGAAGGAGAGCACCGACATGTGCCGCCGCGAGGGGGTCGTCGGCCGGAAATATTTGATGGCCATCTGCAAAACTCCCATCCTACAAGCAATTTGTCTGCCGCCCGGGCTTTCGGGCTATGTTCCGGGTAACGCCGGCGCCTTATACCATGCCTTCGAAGAACTCGATGGTCTTGGAGTCAGGCCGCAGGCGGATGATCGCCTTTTTCCAGGCGGAGCGGCGGCCGATGTGGGCGCCCTGCCGCTTCTCCTTGCCCTGCATGTTGATGGTGTTGACGCTGAGCACCGCCACGCCGAAGACCTCCTCCACGGCTTTGCGGATCTCGATCTTGTTGGCGTCGCGCGCCACTTCGAAGACGTATTTTTTTTGGTCCACAGCCTCCATCGAGCGCTCGGTGATGATGGGGCGCAGCAAAATGTCGTACGGCGTTTTCACTGGGCATACACCTCCTCAATGCGGTTGACGGCGGCCCTGTCGAGGATGAGCACGCCGTGGCCCAGCAGGTCGTAGACGTTGATGAGCCCGGCCAGCGTGGTCTTCACGCCCGGGATGTTGCGCGCGGAGAGTATGACCGCTTCGCGCGGCTCCGGGATGACGACGAGGGAGCGCTTGGCCTGCAGGGGCAGCGCGCGCAAAAACGCGGCGAAGGTTTTGGTTTTGATCGCGTCGAGCCGCAGATCTTCGACCACCAAAATCTCGCCGGCCGCTGCCTTGGCCGACAGCGCGCTGCGGATGGCGAGCCGGCGTACTTTTTTGTTGACCGAGTAGCGGTAGCTCCTCGGCTTCGGACCGAGCGCCACGCCGCCGTGTGTCCACTGCGGGGAACGGGTGGACCCGTGGCGGGCGCGCCCTGTCCCTTTTTGGCGCCACGGCTTGGCGCCGCCGCCCGACACCTCGGAGCGGGTCAGTGTGGACTGGGTGCCCTGCCGGCGGGCGGCCAGGTGGTGCCGCACCATCTCGTGCAGTACCGTCCGGTTCGGCTCGATGCCGAACACGGCGTCTGACAGCTCGTACTCGCCGACCTGGGCGCCAGACATGTCGTATACATTGGCCTTGGGCATAGGTCACAACTCCTCCGCCGCGCCGGGCGCGGCCCTGTAGAATCCCGGTCCCACGGCGCTTGGCCGGGAGATCGGTCGTGTGGGTGCGGGGCAACCCACGTCAGTTCTTGACGCTGTTGCGGAGATATACGAGCCCGCGCCGGGGGCCGGGCACGGCGCCGCGCACGGCGATGAGGTTCAGTTCCGGGTCGACCTTGACGACGTCAAGGTTCAAGATGGTGACCTGTTCGGCGCCCATGTGGCCCGGCATCTTTTTGCCGGGGAAGACGCGGGACGGGCTGGAGTTCGCGCCCATGGAACCGGCGTGCCGGTGCACCGGGCCGCCGCCGTGGGACATGGCCCCCCGCGAGGCGCCCCACCGCTTGACGGCGCCCTGGTACCCTTTGCCCTTGCTGACGCCGGTGCAGTCGACGCGGTCGCCCTCGGCGAACATGTCCGCCCGGATGACGTCGCCCACGCTGTAGCCGCCGGCGCCGGAGAGCTTAAACTCCTTGAGGTGGCGCCTTGGCGTGACGCCGGCCTTATTCAGATGGCCCAGCGCGGGCTTGCTCAGCCGGCGGGCCTCCACTTCTTCGAAGCCGAGTTGCAACGCGCTGTAGCCGTCTTTTTCCTCGACCTTTTTCTGCACGACGACGCAGGGCCCGGCCTCGATGACCGTAACCGGAATGACCCGGCCGCTCTCGTCAAATATCTGTGACATCCCGACCTTGCGGCCAATGATCGCTTTGTCCATACCAGTTCCTCCTGCTCCGACAAAATCAGAGTTTGATCTCAATCTCGACGCCCGCCGGCAGTTCCAGCGCCATCAGGGACTCCACGGTCTTCTGCGAGGGTTTTAAGATGTCGATGAGCCGTTTGTGGGTGCGCCGCTCGAACTGTTCGCGGCTGTCTTTATATTTGTGTACGGCGCGCAGGATCGTGACGATCTCCTTGTGCGTCGGCAGGGGCACGGGGCCGGAAACCCGGGCGCCGGTGCGCTTTGCCGTCTCTACAATGCGCTCGGCCGACTGGTCGACCAGCTGGTGGTCGTAGGCTTTGAGCCGGATGCGGATCATTTCCTTTGCAGGTGCTGCCATGGTGGGGACCCCTCCTTTGTCGTACTGCGGCGCCGTCTGGCCCCGCGCACGGATGAGAAATACTGTACGCCCCGCCGGGTGTGTCGCGCCGGCCCTGTAAAAAAGTCGGCGTCCCCGTTCTTCCCAGGCCAGGCCGACCCTTGAGCGCCTCTGCCAACGAGAGGAGCCCATGGAGACCAAGCGGCGAAACCCCTTGGCCCTCAGTCTTTCTCAGCCGCCCGATTGTCGGACATACTCCACGGAAGTGACCAGCCGGCAAGCTGCAATCTCCCGCTTCATCGCAAGCTGCGCCCAAACAGGCGCTCGTATATCATACTCCATATAAAATCGCTTGTCAAGCCCTACATCCACGATTTTTCTGAGACGGACGCAAAAAACAGCCCCCCAAAGGGACTGTTTTTTGCCTTCTCTGGCGTTCTTCCTCTTCTGTAATAAGCCGACGCCGCAACATACGGGCCGGGCTCAAGAAAAATCAGATCACAATCAGGTCACGATCAGGTCACGATTTCGAGGAAACTCGGAATGACCTCCCCGGAGTAGTAGAACAGGCCGCGGCCCAGCTGGTCGGCGTCCCACACGCGCTGCGGGTTGTCGGGGTACGCCGTGTAGCCGCCGGCATACACTTCGATGCGGTTGCCCGAGGGCTCCCAGAAATAGATAGACAGACCGCGGGTGATGGCGTGGCGCGTCGGCCCAATGTCCAGCTTCAGGTGGTTGATGGCGATCCAGTCGGCCGCGTTGCCCACATCGTTCCAATCCTGCAGGTAGAAGCCGAGATGATGCAGCTTGCCGGGCTTCGGATATTCCACAAAGGCCAGGTCATGCGGCTTGTTGGAACTGGTGACCCAGGCAGCCAGACGGTTGCCGTCGGGGAGATTGCACACCTCGGGCAC
The DNA here is from genome assembly GCA_031258665.1 of Oscillospiraceae bacterium. Lineage (GTDB taxonomy): Bacteria > Bacillota > Clostridia > Oscillospirales > UBA929 > JAIRTA01. Next base: position 5,400 of record JAIRML010000267.1, read on the forward strand.
GAACATGCCAAACACTTCGCGGCAGAACCGCTCGGCCTCGGCGATGTTGGGCCCGTACAACAGGAAGTGGTCCATGCGCTGGGCGCGCATCCCGCGCGGCGGGGTCGTCCAGATGTCCGGATTGCGGAGTTGCGGGCCCTTCTCGGCCAGTTCGACTTCACTGTAGATCTCGAAACGGTGCCCGGTGCTGATCGTAAAGCCATAGCGCTTGCCGAAACCGGGCTGATCTGTGTTGGCGGGCACTTCCTCCACCGCGTAGCCAAAGGCGACCGTGGCGGCCTTGATGCTCTCCAGTTCCCCGTCGCCCACCTTAAAGGCGACGAAGTCGAGGCCCGCCTCGTCGGCCAGACGAAGCACGACACTGTGGTG
>JAIRML010000038.1 GCA_031258665.1 Oscillospiraceae bacterium
CTCGTTCATTATATTTTTGCAGTAAAATCATAATTCGATCAGGCCATATTTGATTTTGATGCGGTCGAGTTTGGTCAGCATGGCCTCGGAGAGGATGAGCAGGAAGATCACGGTCGCGGCGGCGTGGATGAGATCGAAAGGGAGACCCGACAGATAGACGGCCAGGAACATGGCCCCCGTCGGCTGCGGCTGGTACATCAGCGCCATCTCGAAGTTCATGATCCCGCCGTAGAGGAAGAACGCGGCGAAGCCGCCGTAAAGGGCAAGGGAGATGCGGTCGCGGCGCAGGGGCCCTTTGCGAAACAGCGCGCCCGCCAAAAAGCCGATGAGGCCGAGGGCAAACATCTGCCACGGCGTCCAGGGCCCCTGCGTGAAGAACAGATTGCTCACAAATCCAGTCAGTGCCCCGACGAGAAAGCCCGCCTCACCGCCAAAGGCCGCTCCCGAAAGGGTGATCAGCGCCACGACCGGTTTACATTGCGGCAACATAAAAAATGCCAGACGCCCCGCCACCGCGAGGCCGCACAGCGAGGCGATGACGACGAGTTCGCGCGCCTGGGGCCGGCGGCGCTCGAAGACCAGCGCGAAGGGGAGCATCGTCTCCAAGATGATGAGCAGAGAGATGAAGTAATATTTGCGGTCGCCGAGCAGGGCGTAACCTGCGTAGACCGTCAGCGGGACCGCCAACAGGATCATCCCCGCCGCCAGTGTCCGTCGGGAAAGCGGACCTCGGGAGGCCGGCGGCGCGGGCGGCGGCCCTTGCGCGGCGTCGTCCGGTCCGTCCCCGGTTTCCGGCGGCCCTTGCGCGGCGTCGTCCGGAGGGGGCGCGGCGCCCTCCGGCGGCGGGTCTGTTTTGCCGAGCGCCAAAACCACGTCCCGCACTGTCACGGCCTGCGGCCAGATGTCGCGCGCCATGCGGTTCGCGCCGGTGGTGTAAAAACTGTGCCCGGAGAAAAACGCGCGCGGCGCACCTTCGGACACGATGTGCCCGTCGAAAAGCAGCGCGCAGCGGTCGGCGTGCTCGGCGCAAAACTCAATGTCGTGGGTGGCCATGACGACGGCCGCGCCTGCCGCCGTGAGGGTCTTGAAGATCCCGGCCAGTTCCTGTTTCAGCGCGGCGTCGAGACCCTTTGTCGGCTCGTCGAGCAGCAAAACACGCGGGCGCAGCAACAGCACCTTCGCGAGCGCCGCGCGCTGCTGTTCACCGCCCGAGAGGTCATAGGGGTGGACGTCCAGCAAATCGTCCAGGTGGCACAGCGCGGACACTTGCCGCAGCTGCGCCTGCCTGTCCGGCCCTTTGCGCCCCGCGAGGAGCTCCCACAGGTCCTCGCGGACAGTCTTTTTGACAAACAACGCCTGCGGATTTTGCGGCAGGACGCCCAACAGTCCGTCGTATAGATTGGAAATATTTTCTATTTTTTGCCCGTGGATCCACACCTGCCCGCGGTATGGACGGTGAAGATGCGCCATCAGAGAGAGCGCCGTCGTCTTGCCCGCGCCGTTGCCGCCAAGGAGCGCCGTGATCTCGCCGGGGTATGCCCGAAATGACAGCGCCCTCACCACGTCGGGCAGGTCCCTCTCGTAGCGAAACCAGACTTCGTCGAGGGCCAGAGCCGACGCGGTGTCCCGCGGCGGCCCGCGCTCCGCCCTTCGGGGTCCGTCCGTCGGGGTGTCCGGGCCGCCCCAGCCGGCCGTCTGCCGCGCCAGCCACGACTTGCCGTCCCGCACTGTCACGGGGCAGGGGGGCGCACCCGACGCGGCGGCCCACACGCGCATGGCCGTCGGCATGGCGAGAAAGAGGTCGCGGCGGCCCCGCAGGGCCTGCCCCACCTGCCTCGGTGTTCCGTCGCAAAGGATGCGCCCGTTGTCTAGGACGAGTACACGGTCGGACAGCGGGAACACCTCCTCCAGGCGGTGTTCGGTGAGGAGCACGGTCACGCCGAGCGCGCGGTTGATCCGCCGCACGAGTGACAGAAACTCCGACGCCGCAATGGGGTCGAGATGACCGGTCGGCTCGTCGAGAAGCAGCACGGAGGGTTGCATGGCCATGATGGACGCGAGGTTGAGGGTCTGTTTCTGCCCGCCGGACAGCTCGTCGACGCGCCTGTGAAACCAGGTCTGAATACCGAAAAACGACGCCATCTCCGCGACACGCAGGCGGATCGTCTGCGTGTCGCAGCCGAGGCTCTCCAGCCCAAACGCCAGCTCGTGCCACACCTTGTCGGTGACAATCTGGCTGTCTGGGTTTTGCATGACAAAGCCGATCTTCGCGCTTTGGACCCGCTGGGGCAGGTCATCGAGCGCCGCGCCTTCAAACCGGATCGCGCCGCTTTTGGCGCCGTGCGGGGCCAGCGCGGGTTTGAGATGCCGCAGCAGCGTTGTCTTGCCGCTGCCTGACGGCCCGATGAGGGTGACAAACGAACCCTGTTCGATCGCGGCGCTGATCCCGTCCAAGGCGGGCCGCGCGCGTTCCGGGTACGTGAAAGTCAGGCCTTCGATGCGATAGCTTTCCACAGGCGGTCCTCCCGGATGTTGATGGCGAGCGGCGTCGCGCCGAGCGCGAGGTAGGCCGCAAACAGGCTGAGCGTGTGACCGCCGCCCCATATGCCGCGCAGGGTGGGGAAGTAACGAAAAGACAGGCCGCCCGCCGCGGCGCCAACGATGATGTACACGCCGGCGCTGACGAGGAAGAGAAGCGCGCGCCGGTCCCGCCGGTCCAGG
>JAIRML010000068.1 GCA_031258665.1 Oscillospiraceae bacterium
CCTGTACGAGACCCAGGTCCACCTCAAGCCAATGGCCGTTCGCGACGCCGTTTTTGCCGTAAGACGCGTTGGCGTGGGCGCTCTGCGGGTGCCTCGCCGCATTCCACGGCGTGTGCCAGAATGTCCCCGGGACGCCGTCGATGGCGTTGACCATCGCGTCCGGTTCGTCGAGTGTTTCCTCGGCGCAGGCGTCCACGGTCATGAGGTATTGCGGGTACGTGACCGTGCCCGCCGCCTGCGCCGCCCGCGGCGCGGCCAACGACGGCGCCAAGACCATCGTCAGCGCCAGGCAAAACGCCATCCATTTTTTCCCTCTGTTCTTCACAAAACTTCCTCCTTCATGTTCCCTCGTTGTTTCATATCTGCGACATCATTTCTAACGTGGGCTGCCCCTGCAACCCACAACCCAAATTCTCGTTTTTTATGGCCGCTTCGCGGCAATAAGTTACTAAATTGTGTATCGCAGACAGCTTTGTTTTTATTATATCCTCCATAATTCGCAAAGTCAAGGTTTTCATGCGATATTTTTTGTGCGCTTCGACAGGATTGCGCGGAGAAAATATCCAAAACGACCATTCAAAACCCGAAACCGTGAAGCCCTGCCTTTACGGTTTCGGGCCCTTCTGCGGAACCCGGCTTCGCCCAGCCCTCAAAACGCCATGATGATGCCTTGGTCATCGGCATACAGAGAACTCAATCCGCCTGTTGGCACGATATGTATTCGGGCGAAGTGAAACCTTTCTTTGATCGCGTCCGCGAGTCTTTGGGCGAGACTTGGATTGTTGCAATGCGCGATCACGACATCTTCGCCGGTGGTATCTTTTCCGCTCTCCTCAATGAGCGAAAGCAGCCTGTCGAGCACCTTTGTGATGCCCCGCAATTTGGCGTACAGCGTGATGTTCCCGTTGCCGTCCGAGCCCATGAGCAGCTTTATGTTCAGGATACTGGCAATGCTTCCCGCGATCCTGTTCAGTCGTCCGTTCTTCTGAAGGTTGTCATATCGCTCCAAAACAAAATAGGTTTTCATGTTGTCGATGAAGCGATTGATGGTCCGTATGATCTCTTCTTTGGGCCGGAGCTGCGACAGTATCTCATGAAGCTTCAGGGCAACCAAAGTCTGCCCGGCGGACGCGCTTTTGGAATCAAAGATGTGCGTACTGACACCCTGCTTCTCCTCCGCCATGGCCTTCCCGATCAAAGCGCTTGAATACGAACCGGACAATTGGCTCGACAGCGTGATCACAAAAGAGGAGATCTTTTTCTCCATGGCGCAGGCGTACAGGTAGGGCGAAGGGGACGCGGAACTGACTTTGTCTGTACAGGCCTTCATGTCGGCCATAAACGACTGATGATCCAGCGCTTCATCGTCAGAGTATTCTTTTTTACCCAGCCGCATCGTCAACGGTACGGATGTGATGTCCATCGTCTCTCTCATGTCAGTGGTCATGTCGCAGCAGCTGTCAACAACAATGCCGCACTTCATGTGTCACTTCACCTCTTCACGCATGCTTTGGGCAACCCCCCGAAACCCTCACCCACGCATCTTGGCGTCCGGCAGAAGTTTTCAAAGAGACCCATTTTGTATTGTATGACAAATATCATCAAATATCAAGAGATTTTTTGCAAATTTGTGAAGGCGATTTCCGCGTCGAACAACTGTGCGAGCGGGCCGGCGGCGCGTCGCCGCCGCAAGGGGTGTGAGGCGGGCGCCGGCGGGGGCCATGCGGGGCCGGCGGCACACCGTCCTCGCATGGCCCCTCTGAAATTTTTATTTTTTTATATACCTTGACAGGCGATGTATCTTGTGTTATTTTATACTCAACGTGGGTTGTACCCGCAGCCCACAACCCAAATCCTTGCTTTTGTTGCCGTGAAGCGGCAACAAGGTACCAATGTGGGTTGCACCCGCGGTCCACAACCTAAATCTTCGCTTTTTGTTGCCGCGGAGCGGCAACAAGGTAATCAAGATCGGCAGATGCCGCCCGGCGAGGCGGCGGCCGTCGAATGGGGTGACTCCATGTCCATCGCGTCGGACCTCATGCGGGGCAACACGGAGATGATCCTGCTTGCCCGCCTGATGAAGAAAGAAAGCTACGGGTACGAGATCAACAAAGTCATTCAGGCGGCCACGGGCGGCCAGTTGGAGCTGAAGGAGGCCACGCTGTACGGCGCGTTCTGTCGGCTGGAGGCGGTGGGGCACATCGTCTCCTACTGGGGGGACGAGACCACGGGCGCCCGCCGCCGGTATTACCGGATCACGCCCGCCGGCCGGCAGGCGTTCGCCCAGAGCCGCGCGGAGTGGGAACAGGCCCGGCGTCTGATTGACAAACTCATCGCACAGGAGGGGGAAAATCATGATTGACAAACTGCAATCCCATGTGGACACACTCTTCGCCGGCGTCCCCAGGAGCCGTCGGGTGGATGAGGCGCGCGAAGAGCTGCTCTCCGGCTGCCTCGACCGCTACCGTGACCTCACGGAGGACGGCGTGGACCCGTCGGAGGCCTACCGCCGGGTGGTCAGCAGCATCGGCGATGTGGACGAACTGTTGCGCGACCTGCTGCGCGAGGATGCGGCCGACCCGCTGACGGTCCGCCGCAACACCCGTCGTCGGTCTCTCTTCCTCGCGGTGTCGGTGTCGCTGTATTTTCTTGCGGTGGCCGTGCTGCTTCTGATCACGGAATTCGTACCGGCGCCGGAGGAGGCGGGCGCCATCGCCTTCATGCTCGTCTGCGCGGCGGCCACGGGCCTTTTGATCTACGGCCTCGGCACCAGCCGGGCGGAACCCGCGCAGCGCCCCCCCACCCTGGCGGAGGCGGTCCGCACACAGATCTCCGGGGACGAAAACCAGACAAGAAACCGGCTGAAGGGCGCGCTCTCGTCCACATTGTGGTGCCTTGTGGTCATCCTCTACTTCGGGCTCAGCCTCGCGACACATAGCTGGGAGTGGAGCTGGCTCATCTTTCCGCTGGGCGCCTTGGTGCAAAACGCGATCCTATTTGCGCTCTCCAACAGCCCTCAAAAGAAGCGCACCTTCTGGGGCCTCTTTTGGACAGGCGGCGTGTTTCTGTATCTGTTTCTCAGCATCTTGACCAACCGCTGGGACCTCACATGGCTCCTCTTCCCCATTGTGCTCTGCGCACAACAGGCTGCGCGGCTGTATCGCATTTGGAAGGATGTGGGCTGAATGATCGGGAGACATCTGTCCCTCGCGGGGATGATCCTGTGGGTCCTGTTGGCGGTCACACTCACCGCGCTGCTGTGTTTCGCGCTGCTTTGGGGCGACCTCCCCCTGCTGAAAGATCTGTGGCCGGATTGGCCCGCCCCCTGGTCCGACGACGGCGGAACCGCCGCGCTGCGCCAGGAACAGACCTTCCCGGTGGATGAGATCTCACGCGTCGTCGTGGAGGGTCGCCACCACGATGTGCACATCACGTTCACCGACACGTCCACGATCACGGCGCGTGAATACGCGCCCGAGCGGTGGCCGGAGGCACGGCTGCTCGCCGTCCGGCGCGAAGGCGGCACACTCTCCATCACCGCGCCCCGCCGGCATTTTTATCTGTGGTGGGGCCTATCGGGCGCCGACGGCCGGTTGGAACTTGAGCTGCCGGCCCGTTTCCGGGGCGGCCTGTCCGCCGAAACCGCCTCGGGGCACATCGAGTGGACCGGGGAGAGCACATTGACCGAACTCAAGCTGGCCACGGTCTCGGGCGACATCAATCTCACGGGGCACGCCGCAGCCAACCGCGCGTCGATCGAGACCGTCTCCGGGCACATACAACTGGCGGCTCTCACGGCGGCAGATCAATATCATCTCTCCAGTGTCTCCGGCTCCATCGACGCCGCCGCGCTCACCGGCCGCGGCTCGGCCGACGCCGTCAGCGGTTCTCTCTGGCTGACGCTCACGGAACTGACGGGGGGCTGCTCGCTGGAGAGCGTATCTGGCTCTGTTTCACTCTCGCTGCCGGCCGACAGCGCGTTTTATTACAACGTCAGCAGCGTTTCGGGCGACATCCGCATCGACTTCCCGCTCGTCTTCGACGGCGGCGCTCTGAGGACCCTCTCCGGCTCCGTCGGGGAAGCGCCGGTCCACCGGGTAGACATCGAGACCGTCTCGGGCGGCGTCCGTCTCATCCGCCGCGCCGCCTGAGAAGCGCAGGCCAAAAAGCAGCCCCTCGCAAACGCTGTATCGGCAGCGTCTGCGAGGGGCTGCTTGTATGGGGTGGATAATCGGACTCGAACCGACGGCCCCCAGAGCCACAATCTGGTGCTCTAACCACCTGAGCTATACCCACCGCGCCAAAACACCCGGCCGTTTGAGGCCAGCATATTCAGCGTACCACAACTTCGCCGTTTTGGCAAGAGAAAACCGCGCGGCCCCCAAGGTCCACCGTGCCCTCACGACCAGGCGCGCATCCACGCGGCCACCGCGCCGTCGGCCTCCAGGCACTGCTTGTCATTGCCGCCGGGGCATTTGACGAAAAGCACCTGGGTGTCCGCACAGCCTTTGGACGCGTACGGCGTGTTCGGGGCGATGACAAACAGGGACCCCTCGGCAAATTCATACTCCCGCTTCTCCGCGAGCAGGTAAATCTTCACCTTCCCCCGGATCACATAGTTGTACTCCATGTCCCGCGGGTGCACATGCGGCGTGTCCGCCTGAAAGGCCCTGTAGTGGCTGACGCCGATCTCCAGTTTGCCGTCCGGCAGACAGGGGAGCCCCACCTGGGGGAACTCCAGGTCGCCGCACAGATAGACCCGGTGTTTTTGGGTCAGCGCCTCGGCAATGTCGCCGCCCAACAGATATTGGATGCCGCCCGGCATGTCCGTCACCTCTTTTTCGCGGTTTGATGGGGCCGTGTGCGATTTTGTTCTGCACGAGTCAGAACTTGGAATGTGCAAATTCCGCACATTGCTTTTTTTGGACGGCCACTTTTCTGTAGTCCCTCGGACATGCGCCCGTAAACGCTTTGAACGCGGATGTGAACTTGGTGTGGCTGTCGTAACCCACCCTCGCCGCAATGTCCACGATGGGCGCATCCGTCTCGCGGAGCATGACAGCCGCGGCCTGCAGGCGGTACGCCCGCATATAGGACTGGATCGGCGCGCCAAACACAGATTTGAAGCAGGTTTTCATCGTCGTGAGCGGTATGCCGAAGCGCTCGGAGAGCGCTTCGAGCGTAAACGGCTCGTCCATATGCGCCGTCATGTGCCGGTGTATCGCCTTCACCGCGTCCACACGCGTCTTGTAAACATAACACCGCGCGTCGTTCCCCCTCAATTCCGCGACGCTGAGGAACAACAGCAGTTCCATCGTTTTCAATTTGATATACGTCTCCTTC
>JAIRML010000086.1 GCA_031258665.1 Oscillospiraceae bacterium
CGATGGCCACGGCGGTCGTGTCGGAGCCGCCCCGGCCCAGGGTTGTCACGTCGTCGTAGCGGTTGACGCCCTGAAACCCGCACACGACCACGATGTTTTTTCGGTCCAGCTCCACGCGCAGACGCTCGTTTTCCACCTTTTTGATGCGGGCGTTGCCGTAGTTGCGATCCGTCTTGAGGCCGATCTGCCAGCCGGTCAGAGAGACCACCGGGAGACCCAGCGCCTCCATCGCCATCGCAAACAGCGCCACGGAGACTTGTTCCCCGGTGGACAGCAACATGTCCATCTCGCGGGGCGAAGGGTTCTTCGACACCTCCCTGGCCTTTGCAATCAGCTCGTCTGTGGCGTCGCCCTGCGCCGAGAGCACCACGACAACCTCATGGCCGGCCCGGTAGGTCTTCGCCACAATGTCGGCCACCCGTCGGATACACGCGGCGTCGGCCACCGAGGTGCCGCCAAACTTCTGCACAATCAAGGACATCCGGGGTTCCCCCTTTAGTAACTTATGGCCGCGAAGCGGCAACAAAAAACAAGAATTTTGGTTGTGGGCTGCGGGTGCAACCCACATTGGTTTATGGACGCCTCAGAAGCTTTCGGAGGCGCCCGTGATAACTCCCGCATTTTCGCGCGGCAGACCGGCAAAGCGCCGGGCGCCGCCCGGCGGCGCTGCCTTTACAGCACGCGCATACAGTCGGCCGGAGGGCGGGGCAGCGTCGCTTCCCAGGCCGCCCGCTCGGCGCGTGTCATGGGCTCGGTGATGATCCCGCCGCCGGTTTCGTCCAGCCGCACATACCAGGCTGTCCGCAGGCCCTCGTCCGTCAGCGGCGCCCGGGAGACGGCGGGCTGCCAGCCGACCCATTTGCGCGCGCCCATGTGTTTGACGGAGTCGATGATGTCGGCCACCACCGCCGACGCGGTGGGCAGCGCGCCCGCGCCCCGGCCGTAGAACATGACCTCGCCGATGGCGTCGCCCTCCATCCAGATGCCGTTGAACACGTCTTGTACGCCGGCCAGCGGGTGTTCATCCCTCACAAAGTGAGGCGCCACATAGAGGCAGGCGGGGCCTCCGTTCGAGCCGGGGAGCGCCCGGCCGAGCAGTTTGATCTGGTATCCGCGCGCGTGGGCAAAGCGCACGTCCGCCCGCGTGATGCCGGCGATGCCCTCGGTGGCCACCTGTTCCGGATACACATGCCGGCCAAAGGCGAGGGAGGCCAAGATGCAGATCTTGCGGCAGGTATCTTTGCCATGGACATCGTCCGACGGGTCCGCCTCCGCATACCCCAGCGACTGGGCCTCGGCCAGCGCCTCCTCAAACGAGACGCCGGCCCGGATCATCCGGGTGAGCACGTAATTGGTCGTGCCGTTCAAAATACCGGTGATCTCCCGGATGTGGTTGGCCGCCAGACACTGGGAGAGCGGGCGCAGCACCGGGATGCCGCCCCCCACACTGCCCTCGAAGAGATAATTCAAGTTGCGCGCCGCCGCGATCGACTGCAGCTCGGCGCCGTGTTCGGCCACGAGCTCCTTGTTGGTTGTGACCACATGTTTCCCGGCCAGCAGCGCCCTGCGGGTGAGCGCCAGCGCGGCGCCGACGCCGCCAATGCACTCCACCACGACCTGCACTTCCGGGTCGTTTTCGATGATTGAGAAATCCTCCGCCAGAAACCCGGCGTACGGGGAGTCTGGGAAAGCGCGGATGTCTAAAATATATTTCAGCGTCACCGCCTGCCCGGCCTTTTCGGCCACGCGCTCGGCGTTTTGTTCCAGCAACCCGACGACACCGGCGCCCACGACGCCAAACCCCAAAACCGCAACCCCTGCCATAGAGATCGCCCCCCTTCGCGCGGCGGCGGCGCGCCCGCCATCCAACGTGGGCTGCCCCTGCAACCCACAACCCAAATTTTTGTTTTTTGTTGCCGCTTCGCGGCAACAAGGCGCCATATAAAAGCGCTCATATTTTAACATAGCGGGTGGGGGTTTGACAAGTCAAAATCTTCTACGCGCGGCACAAAGGGGCAAATTGGCTCGAATGCCGGCGGGCCGCGGCGGCGGCGGGCCGGCAGCCTCCATTTTTTAAAACCCGCAATCCATTCCACGGCAAGGCTTACACGTTTTTCGAGCGGAGCGCCGCAAAAAAAGTCAAAATTTTTTGCAAAAAGGTGTTGACAAATCGTGCCGGCGCCATTATACTTAAGCTGTAAAGTGAATGATGTCTCATCGAAAAGGCAAAGCTGTCGAAAGGCAGTGACGCAAAACTATAGGGCCTGATGCTTCCGGTTTTATGCCGGAGGGAAATGGTAGCCAGTTGCCGAGGGAGAAGTAGAGGAACACTCTTTCTTGCCGGCACGGGTGAGAAATAGTGTTTTTTTGTTTTTCTTCTGGGCCTTTCGGAGCACTTGCACGCAGACCAACCCGAAAGGAGAAATCTATGAAACGCGCATTGATGTTCTTTATCCTCCTGGCATTGCTCATCCCCTGCGCCAGCTTCTCCGCCGCCTCTGTCCTCGCGGCGGAAGCCAGCGGAAACGAACCGGCGGCTCAGGTGCTCAAAGGAAGCAAATCTGAGATCGAAACCACCTACAAAAATGACGGTTATGTCAAGATCCGCTATCTGAAAGAGACCTCCAAGAAAATCAAAGTCAGGATCAACAAATTGGACGCAAGTGGCCGGGAAGGCACCGAGTACACCTACGATCTGTCCAACAGGGGTGTGGCGGAAACATTCTCCTTCCAGAGCGGAAACGGAAAATACCGGATCAAAGTCTTGGAAAATATCGACGGCACCAAGTACTCCGTGGTCCAGACCGAGACCGTAGAAGTCTCACTAAAAGATGAATATGCACCGTTTCTCATCCCCATTCAGCACATCAACTACCAGAGTACGTCCAAAGCCGTTCTCAAAGCGAAGGAACTGACCAAAGACGCCAAAACGGAACTCGAAAAAGTACAGCTCATCTACCGTTTCATCGTCAACCACATCGTCTACGACAAGCAAAAAGCCCAACTGGTCATCGACGGCAAGCTGAGCGGGTACATCCCCTCCATCGACACCGTGCTGGCCGACAGAAAGGGCATCTGTTTCGACTATTCTTCGCTGATGGGCGCCATGCTCCGCAGCTTAAACATCCCGACCAAGCTGGTCATGGGATATGTGGCCCCCAACAACGCCTACCACGCTTGGAACGAGGTCTACATCAAGGGCCAGGGCTGGATCAAGATCAACAGTTCTATCTACTTTGACGGAGAGAACTGGTCTCGGATGGATTCCACCTTTGCCGCCGGCAACAAAAGCGGCAAACAGACTGAATTCATCGGCAATGGAAAAAATTACTCAAAAAAGTACGAATACTGACCTTGGGTATCGGGGATTTTTCCCTTACCATATTTCTTTCTTCTTCTTTCTTCTTCTTTCTTCATTTTCATTCTTCTTTCTCTTTCTTATTCATTCTTCTTTCTTCTTTTCTTTTCTTTCTTCTTTCTCTTTCTTCTTCTTTCTTCTCTTTTTCGCTTTTCTCTATTCTTTTTCTTTATCTTATACCCATCTTCTGACAGGACAAAGGACACGGTAACCCGTGTCCTTTGTCCATTTCTTTGGCAATGACACAATCGCTTCCCTTGTACGCAGATTTGTGATATCTTGTATATAGCGCCTTGCTGCCGCGAAGCGGCAACAAAAAACAAGAACGTGGGCTGCGGGTGCAACCCACGTTGGAAGAAGGAGGGTCACGCCCATGTGGATGGGGAGAAAGTGTCTCTGTCTTTTGCTTCTCCTCCTGCCGCTTGCCGGCTGCGCCGGCCCGACAGCGGCAACGCCCGAACCCGCGCCGCCGCCCTCTGCCCCCGCCGAGACACCCGCGCCCACACCGGCACCCACGCCCACGCCGCCCCCACCCGACCTGTCCACCCGCGACTTTAAGATCCAGATGGCGGGGGATATCCTGTTGCACAAGGGGCCGGTGCATGCCGCCGCCGCCGGCGGCGACGCCTACAATTTTGCGCCATTTTTTTCTGAGATCGCGCCGCTCATCGACGGCGACCTGGCGATCTGCAACATGGAGTCGCCCGTAGACGCCTTTGGCGGCAACCAAAAGATCTCATCGTATCCCATGTTCAACGTACCCTTCGAGATCCTGCCCGCCCTGCGCGGCGCGGGCTTCAATTTCCTGCTGACGGCCAACAATCACGCGTTTGACAAACAATGGGGCGGCCTTGTCGCCACCCGCCGCAACATCGAAAAGGCCGGTTTTCGCTTCACCGGCACCTACGAGACGCAGGCGCAATATGACGCCCACACCCTTGTGGATCTCGGCGGGTTGACGGTGGGAATCCTCAACTACTCCGACGCCGACAACGGCATGGGCGCGGCCCTTCCCGCCGAGACGCGGCCCTTTGCCATGCGCCGGTTCACCACCGCCTCCACCGAGAGCGTTCCGGCCATGTCGGAAGAAATTCAGGCGCTGCGGGCGGCGGGCGCGGAATTTGTGGTCGTGGCGCTGCACTGGGGCGCCGAATACCGGGACGCGCCGAACGACGTGCAGGAGGAGATCGCCGCGCGTCTGTGCGACGCGGGCGCCGACGTGATCATGGGCGGACACGCCCACTGCGTCCAGCCGGTCCGCTGGCATGAGGCGCCGGACGGGCGGTCCTGTTTGATTCTCTATTCACTCGGCAACTTTTTTGCCGACCAGATTGCGCTGAAACCGCCCCTGCCCAAGACGCAGTACGGCATGCTCGTCGGCCTCACCGTCCGGAAAGATGAGGCGGGGCAGCTTCGCTGGCGCGCGGTGGACTACCTGCCCACGCTGACATACCGCTATGCGGGCGAGGACGGCAAGACCGACTACCGGCTCCTCCCCGCCTCGGCGCCGGCGTCCGTCGCGGAGGGGGCGCGCCCCGGCGCACAGGCCGCCTTCGACCATGTCACCGGCATTGTCGGGGAGACGATCCCCGTCACGCGCGTTTCGTGACAAAACGCCCTCCCCGAGGGGAGGGCGCCGGCTGCCAGATCAAAAAAGGCAAAAAGAGCCTGTGGCGCGCGTGCGCCGAGGGCGAGGGGCTCCCGCCGACAGCGGCACGAGCTGCCGGCGAGGCGCCCGCGAGGCCGCTTCGCTCACAGCGCCCCGCCGCTCTCCTCCTCCGCCGGGGCGGGCGCCGCTGTCTGGCCGCCGCCCGCGGCGGCGCGCTGGGAAATCTTATGGCCCCGCAGCACATACACCGCCGCCAACAGGTGGATCGTGGCATACAGGAAGCGGAAGAACTGCGCCCAATTCGCGCTGCCCTCCACCGGCCACACCTGCCAAAACACATAGGACAAGAGGGGGCCGAGCACGGTGATGCATGAGAAGAACGCGCCCATGACGCAGTAGAGGAGGGTCCGCGATGTGTGGGGCATGTCGAAGAAGAACCCCGCCATTGAGTAGATGGCCAGCACAATGAACACGATGGCGAGGATCTCATAGGTGTAACTCAGCAAAATCGGGTTGGCGGAGTTCTCAGCAAACTCTGTGATCAGCCAGAAACAGGACCAAAAGACCGGCACCGTCATGTAGAAGCCGTAGGCCTTGTCGACCACGCCGCGCAGCGTCATGCGCATCAGCATCAACATACAAAGGCTCGTGAACACCGTCAGCAGAGAGAACACGAGGAGAGAGAGCGGCGCCTCCGCGAGCCGGGCGTAGCGGTCGATGTCCAGACACGCCGAGACGAGAAGCGAGACCGTGGCCAGGATGTCGGCGGTCAGATAGGTCGGCGTGTGCCGGGCGGAGGCCACGCGCTCCCCGGTCGGCTTGGATCTCACGCGGGTGAGCGGCAGCATGAGCAGAAAAAACAGGATCGACACGGCGATCAGACCCAGAGACGCCGGGTGACCGGGGCTCATCACGCCGAGTTCCCTGTCCCAGGCGAGCTGGAATTCCAGCGCCCTGAGCCCTCCGGCGGCGAACCCGAAAAACAATGTGATGAGGATATATACAAATGGGCGGCGCAAACAGATACCCCCTTGCACGTTGTGAGCTGCGGGCAGCCCACGTTGGAATCTGGTGACTGGAATTTATCATATCACGTTCAAGGGAGCTTGGCAACGAAAATTCAAAAAATCACAGCCGTCACGCTCCGCCCTCCGCCGGTTCCGGCCCCTCCGCGACGACCTCCAGCTCCCGCAGCTTGACGGCGTTTTTGTAGACCTTCACCAGGTACAGCCGGCCGGCCGCCAGCGGGC
>JAIRML010000136.1 GCA_031258665.1 Oscillospiraceae bacterium
TGATCTGCCGCCCGATCCACAGTGCGGTGCCGCACCCCAGATAGCTGATGTTGGAATTGCGGTCGAAGATGACGAGTTCGTGGCCCGGGCATCGGTCTAAAATGGTGTTGGCGGCGGCTGTCCCCGCGTGGTTGGCCCCGATCAAAACAACTTTGCTCATGTGGCACCTCCAGAATTTGTTCGCGCAAGCACTTGCGTCAATCAAATTATACCCATCCAAAGCCCCGCCTGACAAGCTGTTTTTGTCATCTTCTCAATATTTTACCAAAACAGGCGCCACATTTACCCGCCCGGCAGACAAACCGCGGGGGCACGGCGCGCCCCCGCGGTTTCCGCTCCGCCTCATTTATGTCATTTGACCAGTCTGGCGATATGCGCGATGTCGCCGATGTCAATCACGCTGTTGCCGTTCATATCGAAGTGTCTGATCCGCCCCCAGTTTGGGTCGGAGGAAGTAAGGCCAAAGACCTCGATGGCGTCGGACAGGGTGATCAGCGTCACGTTGGACAGATCCGGCTTTTTGTCGCTGGCGTACACCGAGGTCGAACCGACAAGGGTCTCCACCGTCTTTGTGCCATCGGACGCTTTGAGAACATATTGGACAGTCACATCAATGTCACTTTCCCCGCTGCCCAAGTCGGCGTCGGTTTTGGCTGCGAAGAGGGCTTTGCCAAGCGCGGACGCGCTGTAGCCGGGGACCATCAGCGTGAGTCTGACCTCGTTGTCCCCGATGGCAGCGGTGAGCAATGTGACGCCCGCGGGCGCGGTATACCCTTTATAGACAAATTTGTCCTTGTCGTAGGCAAATGTGAGGACGGCCGCGTTGGAACTCACGGGAGATGAGAAAGCGGTGTCAACATTGAAAGAATCTCCCCTGCCAATGATTTTGCCGTCCGCGTCGCTGACGACACGAAGCGAAGTGGGGGTGGGATTATCTCCCAACGCGACCGCCCTGGAGTAAGCGGCGATTGCGCCGTCCGCGTCTGTCGCGACCGCGTAAGCGAATTCTCCCGCGCCCGGCGCAGACCCAAGCGCAATGACCGTCTCGCCGTCCGCCGGCGCGGAACCGAGCCTTGTGTCTGTCAGCACAGCCGCTTCCGCGCCGCTTGCCGTCAGTGTCTTTACTGTCTCGCGGTCAAAATCCACATCCAACTCCGTGATGTCGATGTTGTAAATATTCAAGCCGATCGGGTATTCCGCCAGCTTCGGCGTATCGTAGTAGTTGTAATCGTTCAAGCTCGGCGAGTAGGAGTTGATGTAAATCTTATCGTTCGCAAGGTCAAAGTACAGCATCTTGATGTAGCCGTTGCCGCCCTCGGGCGCGCTCTGGTAATCCGTGCAAAGCTGGTAGACCACGCGGTCGGCCGCGCCGTCTCCGTCGTCGTCAAAGCCCTGGAAATTGAGCGCCGAGCCATGATAATGCCCGTTGATCATCGCGAACACGTTCTTGTTCTTCGCGCACACCTCATTCAAAAGCAATCTGCTCTGATAGCTCTGCGCCGCGCTCGCGTTGATGCCGCAGTGTACGGCCACAATCGCTTTTCTGTCGGCATATTTCGCCAGAACCTCGTTGATCCAGTCGGTCTCCGGATAGTAAATATCCCAACTCATGTAGACAAAGATCATCTCCACACCGTCAACGGTAACCAAGTCGTAGTGGCCCAAGTTGTTTTGATAGCTGCCGCCGTAATAGCTGTTGTCCCGGTAGCGATTCTCTCCGAAATATTTCCAATACAGATCGTACTTTTCGGCGCCGTGGGCGACATCGTGGTTTCCGGCGATCACGCCGTAAGGGACCGCCGCGTCCTCGAACTTT
This sequence comes from Oscillospiraceae bacterium, assembly GCA_031258665.1. Classification (GTDB taxonomy): domain Bacteria; phylum Bacillota; class Clostridia; order Oscillospirales; family UBA929; genus JAIRTA01. Next base: position 1,817 of record JAIRML010000136.1, read on the forward strand.
TTCAAATAATCCGACGCGCGAATGAACTGATCTTCCTCGTCCCACTCGTCCACAATATCGCCTGTGTGCGGAACATATTTGATGTTCAGCTCGTCCTTTTTCTCGACAATCCAGTCGACAATATTTTCGAAGTGACTGTGATACTGTTCGGCGTAATACTGCGTGTCGGTGACCCATGCCATCGAGAAGTCGTACTGCTTGGGAACCGCGTGTTCACCCGCGCCGGTCCACTCCGCGGGATAATTGTTCTTCACGGTTCTCGGTGTGTTCACCCCCGTGTAAGGCGCGAACTCCGTACCTCTTGCCTGCGCCAGCACCTTCACCTGATCGCCCCGAAGCCTGTTTGCGAGGGGGAATATCGCGGTGATTTCGCCGCCTGACCGCGTTGTTTGGAGCAATTCCCAAACATCATCTTGGACGTTCAGCGCGTATAGCCGCACATCTCTGCCATAATCGGACGTCGCGGTGATGTCGAACCTGAGACTGTCCGTTTCCTCGGCCGCGACGGTCAGCTCGTAGATCTGGTAAGGAAACTCGCCGCCTGTGGACACGGTGGCGGCGGTGTCCGATTTTTCGGCCGCCGTCGCCGTGCTGTCGCCCGTGCCCTCATAGACCCTGATGTCCGCTTGCTTTGCTTCGTAAATTGCAATCGTTTTGTCGCCGTCTCTTGCGGTCACTGTCGCTCTCGCGGGACTTTGCCCCGCGTCGAGGGATAAGCACAGATCGGTCGCGGGAAGCCGTTCGGGTTCTTCGGGAACGGGCGCGCTGTTGCCGGCATTCAATGTGACCGTCTTGCTCAATGCGCCGCTCGTGACCACCAGAGAATGCGCGCCGTCGGAAAGCCGCGTCGTGTCGATTCCGGCGGCGTAAGCGTCCAGCTTTCCCGCGGGGACGGTGAAAGAAGCCTTCACGTAAACGTGCAAATTGTTGGAGTCGCCGACCGAGACCTGCGTGTCGGGGTCGAGGTTGAACCAACCGAGTTTTGCCGTACCCGCGCCGCCCTCGCCCGCGGCGACGCGATAGCCTTTGTATTCCGTCGGTTTCAGGGTTGTGCCGTCGGGGAGAGAAAGCCGGGCCCACTGCACGGTAAAGTCGTCGTTGTTTTCGGAGGTGAAGCTTTCAAATGTGGAGCCGTTCGTCCCCGCGTATACATACAGGTCAATCTGGGCCGACCCGTCGGGGTTGAAGGTGAAGTACCTGCTGTCCACCCGGATGGCCATGGAAGAAAGACCGGGCACTTCGGAGTACGCGGGGAACAGCTTGAGTATCTCGCCGCTGTCGTCGTCCTCGTGGGCCTTCACGACGAGCGCGTTTTTGAAATATCCGTCGAGGCCGTTGCCGCCGTCGTGCGTAAAGGTGAAGAACGCGCCTTTTTCAAAAGAAGCGGACACGGGGAGATTTTCGCCGTCCAGCGCCATCGTGACGGGCGCGCCCGGCTCGTCAAAATTCTTCGCGGTGACATTGAGCGTACCCGAAACCGTTTCCGCGCCGGCCGCGGTCACACCGTCCAGACTCACGCGAAGCCCCGTCGCGTCGTTGATTTTGTCGATCTTGACCCTTTTCATGTCCGTTTGAACCGAACGGTACACGCCTTTCGCCTTGATGTAATAATCAAAATAGTCGGCGTGCAACAGAACGTCCGATGGAATGAATGTGTACCATTTGTTGTAAATCGAGAAGGATGTTGACACGGTCTTTGAAAAAGAATCTGTATGGGAAGTCTTGTAGAAAAGCTCGACGGATTTCACACTCTCGTAATAATACGGCGTTCTGAAGAAGTCTCCCTGTTCGATCGACGCCGGAACGGGGGACATCTCCCATTCCCGGATCACCGGCGTTTGCCCGTCGTCCGCGAGGTAGGTGGTCTGGTGTGGGTCAACAACACCCGGGGACGGAACTGCCGACGCCTGATATGTTTCCATGTGGGGGCCGGTGACGCTCACGCGTGTCTGGACGCTTCTGTTGCTGGCCACATCTTTTTTGAACGGCACGTCGTATTTATAGGAGGAAACCAATGCGGTGGGATATTCGGTGACTTTTTCCGAGAAGACCGCGTCCGGATTGAGTATCTTGCGCAGGGAGAACCGATTCCGCTCATTGCCGGCGCCGTTGATGTTTCGGGCGGTAAAAATCGTCACACTCTCGGGGATCCCGCGTATCTCGCGAAACTCCGCCAATGTCGGCCATGTCTCGTACGTCGTTGTGACGCCGGGGGCCGCGTGCGCGATCTGTGTCATCAATGACATGGTGACACCGTACTTATCTTTCAAAAACGCGCTGTTGCCTTCCTCGCGGTGCAGCCAGATCACAACCGTTTCGCCGGCCTCGATGACACAAGTTCCGTTGTAAGGGTCGTCGGGTTGTGTGACAACCACAAGCCGCTCGTTCCCGCCGCTGTAGTTTCGCACGCCGTTGTTCGTTTTCGAGGCATAGGTCAGCTGATATTCCTTGTTCAGATCGATGTCTTTACCGGTGGTGTTCGTCAGTTCGACAAATTCCAAAATCTGATTGCCGCCGCTGCCAAACCTGGCGCTCGTAACGGAGGATGCGTCATAGGGCAATATTTCAGTGATGAACAGTCCCTGGGGCGCCGATTCCGGCGGAGTGATCGTCTTTTGACCGTTGTACTGCTCGTTGCATACATAGCCCGGCGTCGGGATGGATTTCGGCTCCCAGGCCAGCATTTCGTATCCGAAGTCAGGAATCTGCAGGGACACAGAGAGGCCGTCCGCGGTCACATCGTCCGTTTTTTCTGTCACCGCGCCGGCTGTGTCCACCTGAAAATTGTAGATATAACGCGAAAGAACAGTCTCTTTGTCCGATTTTAACCGCAGAGAAAATCCCCGGCAGTTCTCCGCCCAGCCGTTTTGTCCGGCGGCTTTCCAAATCCGCACGTCCGATGGGACATCCATGGTTTGCCGGAACGCCTCGTCGGAGGGATACTGTTCTGGATTGCCGCCTTGGGCAATGTCCGGCCTCGCGTCGCGAATGATAACGGTTTCTCCGGGAGCGAGGACCGTGCCGTCATCATCGCCGGTGATGGTAAGCGGGTCGGCCTGCGTAATCAACTTGCCGGCGCTCAAATATTCATACCACAGCGTATAGCCGGCGTTAAAATCAACGGCGGTATCGCCCGTGTTGACGATCTCCACAAACTCCATCAGGTCGCTCGTCGTCACGTAAACCGCAGAGCGGTTCACGTCGTTCTGATAGATCTCCGTGATCCAAAGCCCTTTGCCCGCTTTTACATAGGGCAAGGGCTCACCGCCGGCCAAAGCGTTTGCCTTCGTCGCGGCGACATTCGTGCCGGAAACAGCCACACCTGAACATACGAGGGCGGCGATCAACACCGCGGTCAGCGCGCGTATCCCCCTCTTTCGTTTCCCTGCCATTCTCTGTTCCATTTTTCGTACCGCCTTCCTCTCTTTTGTGACCTCTGCCGTGTCTTATTATAAGGGGCCTGTGTAAAATCTGTAAGCGCCCCCCTGTCAAGTCCATGTAATATTTTTGCAAACAATGAGAGCGGGCGCCATCGCACCCACTCTCATTGTTTGCAAAACAACCCTGTTGACGTCGTCTTTACACCCGGCCGACGAGGGCGCGGAGGGCCAGAAGATAGCTGTCCGCACCAAAACCGGCGATGACGCCGCGGCACACCGGCGCGATGACGGAGACATGCCGAAACGCCTCCCGCGCGTGTATGTTGGAGAGATGCACCTCCACCACCGGCGCGGCACTCGCCGCGACGGCGTCACGCAGGGCAATGCTGTAATGGGTGTAGGCCCCGGCATTTAAAATGACGCCGTCCGCCAGAGCGGCGCGCTGCACCGCGGACACCAATTCGCCCTCCCCGTTGCTTTGAAAACACTCGCAGACGGCGCCGAACTCCGCCGCCGCCGCCGCCAGACGCCGGTTGATCTCCTCCAGCGTCCCGGCGCCATAGATGCCCGGCTCCCGCGTGCCGAGCAGGTTCAGGTTTGGCCCGTGGATCACCGCAATCCGCTTCGGCCCCCCGCCCGCCGCGGGCGTCAACTCTCCCATGCAATCTCCTCCTGTCCGTCTTATCTCTCTGCGCGCGGCCGGCGTCACGCGCCGCGGTAGCAGCCAATGACCTCGAAATACTCGCAGGTGGCGGACGCCTGCCGCAGGGCGGCCGAGATCTCCTCATCCAGGATGCTGCCGCTCAGCTCCGCAAAAAAGCGGTACCTGTCTGGCGTGGTGGCGGGGCGCGATTCGATGCGCATGAGGTTGATGCCCTGCGCCATGAACGGAAGCAAGGTCTCACACAGCGCGCCGGAACGGTGCGCTGTGGAGAAGGTGATGGAGATGAGGTCGCTCTGGATGTCGTACTCCGGCTCGGCGGCGATCACCACAAAGGAGGTGCGGTTGGCGGCGGAGTCCATGATGTCCGGGACGAGGACCCGCAGGTCGTTGAGTTCCGCCGCCCGACGGCTGCCGATGGCCGCCGTCCGGCCGTCCTTTGCGGCGGCGGCCTGAACGGCGGCGACCGCCGTGTTCCGGCAGGAGGTGAAATCCCAGGCCCGCCCATGCAAAAAACGGTGGCACTGTTTAAACCCCTCCGGATGAGAAAATACCTCGCGCACATCGGAGAGCGCCGTGCCCTCCGGCGCCAGCAGACAGTGGCGGATCTCTACCCAGGTGCGCCCGACGATGTAACAGCCGTACCGGCGCAGCAGGTCGTAGGTCTCTCCAATGGCGCCTGTCTGCGAATTCTCAATGGCCACCACGCCGTAACGGGCGCGCCGCCCTTTCACCTCGATGAAGACATCCTCAAAAAATTCGACGGCCCGCCGCTCGGCCTCCGGGAAGAGTTGAACCAACGCCTGCTCACTCCACGCGCCCGGCACGCCCTGAAACACACACGGGCCCCGACCCCACTCCGGCGCGCGCGGGGGTGGCAGCAACGGCGGCCCGCCCTGAAATAAAAATCCGCGCTGGCGCTCCCGCGAAAGGGCCATGACGGCGCGCATCAGCAGCGACACCTCCCCGCTCAAGTCGCCCCGCGCCCGCGCCACGGCGCGGTCCACCACCTCCTGCTCGCGCGCAGTGTCTAAAATCGACAGGTTCTGCCGCGCTTTCTCCTCGGCCACCTGCCGGGAGGCCTCCATGCGCGCCGCAAAGAGATCCACCATCTGGTCGTCGATCTCATCGATGCGCTTCCGCCAGGCTTCCATTCGCTCTTTCGTGTCCATAACTCACGCTTCCTCTCCCGCTTTGATGTGTCAGGGATTCTCTTTTAGGGCGGCGCGAAGCTGCCCGATCTTTCGCATCAGCCTGTCGAACAAAAACGGCGTGATCGACTGCTGCCCGTCGCACAGCGCCCGTTCCGGCTGGTTGTGCACCTCGATGATGAGCCCGTCCGCGCCCGCGGCCACCGCCGCCAGCGCCATCGGATACACGAGATCCCAATGCCCGGTCCCGTGGGACGGGTCGATGACCACCGGCAGATGCGATTTCTTTTTCAGCACCGGCACCGCCGACAGATCCAGCGTATTGCGCGTGGCGGTCTCGAACGTGCGGATGCCCCGTTCGCACAGGATCACCTGACTTTTCCCGCTCACCAGGACATAGTCGGCCGCCTGCAGCAACTCGTCGATGCTGCACGAGAGGCCGCGCTTCAGCAGCACCGGCTTGCCCAGCGCCCCCACTTCACGCAGCAGGGGAAAGTTCTGCATGTTGCGCGCGCCGACCTGGATGATGTCCACATCCCGCGCAAAGATCTCGCAGTATGCCTGGGACATGATCTCGGTCACGATGGGCAGCCCCGTCTTTTCCCGGGCAATCTTCATCATCTCCAACCCATCGAGACCCAGCCCCTGAAAGGCGTAAGGCGAACTGCGCGGTTTAAACGCACCGCCGCGCAGGAAGTGCGCGCCGGAGTGCTTTACATCCCGGGCAATGGAAAGGATCTGTTCCTCACTCTCCACCGAACAGGGCCCCGCCATCACCGCAAAATGCCCTCCGCCGATCCGGGGCGTCCCGGCCGCTTCCACAACGGTGTCCTGCGGATGAAACCGGCGCCCCGCCAGCTTGTACGATTCCGACACCCGCATGACGCGCTCCACGCACTCATGGCGCATGATCGTCTCTTCGGAGAGCATGGAGGTGTCGCCCGCAAGGCCGAACATGCGGGTGCTCTCGCCCTGGATGTCCTGGATCACCAGACCCCGCGCCGCCATCTCCCGCCGGATCGCCTCGATCTGCCCCTCGTTGGCCCCCTGCTTCAAAATAATGATCATCTGCTTCACCTTCCTCTGTTTGGGCGCCTCCAACGTGGGCTGCCCCTGCAGCCCACAACCCAAATCCTCGTTTTTTATTGCCGCTTCGCGGCAATAAGGCACTAAACATCTGGTTTTTCTACGGCCCGTTTTGCAACCGGATACAGCGCCGCTTTGTCGAGCGCCCGGCCCAGGAAGAGTTCATCGGCCAGCAGCGCCTGATAGACCAACATGTCCAGCCCGTTTTGCACCGCAAGGCCCCGCGCCTCGGCCGCCCGCAGCAGGCGCGTACGGGGCGGGCTGTAGACAAGATCGCACACCAACGCGTACGGCGGCAAGGCGTCTACAAATGACACGTCGTCAAAATTCGCCGTCATGCGCATCCCCAGCGGCGTCGCGTTGATCAGCAGATTCGCTTCCCGCGCCGCCGCCGCAGCCGTCTCCGGCGACAGCACCCCGGAGCGCATTGAGGTGGCGGGGGCCGCCGCGCGCACCTCAGCCGCCAATGCCTCGGCCCGCGACACACGGCGCGCCAGTACGGTGATCGCGCGAGCGCCCTCGCGCGCGGCTTTCCACGCGACGCCGCCCGCCGCCCCGCCCGCGCCCAGCAGCAGCAGCGTCCGACCCCGATACCCGCAGCCCGCGGCCCGCAGGGCAGTCAAAAGCCCCTCCATGTCGGTGTTATACCCGCACAGCCGCCCCCCGCGCGCGACGACGGTGTTCACGGCCCCGCAGAGGCGCGCCTCCCCCTCCACTTCGTCCAAGAAGGGCAGTATGTCGCGTTTGTGCGGGATCGTCACATTGCAGCCCTTTAGCCCGCCAGCGCGCAGTATGGGCACAAAGTCCGCCAGGGCACCGCGCGGCACATGGAGCGCCGTATAGGCGTCCGTGACGCCAAGGGCGCCGAACACCGCGCGGTGCAGCGGGGGGGACAGCGTGTGTGCTATGGGGTCCCCGATGACGGCGTAGCCACCGGGCGGACACCGGGCCCGAACCAGCGCCAGCAGAGCGGCCAGCGCCTCATCGCAGCCGGCGTCATTTCGCAGCGTCACATGCGCGGCCGCCTCGTACAGAGGCCGCCGCCGCGCGGCGAGGGTCTCCAAGTCCCGTATGCCGGACACCAGGGGCCGGCTGCCGTCATAGTCCATATGGCAGGCAATCCGCGCCACCGGGCGGTCGAGGAAAACGAGAAATCCGGTCTCGCGGAGCCGGCGCACATTGTCCGGCCGGAGTATGGCCCCGCCGCCCGTGGCGATCACGCTGGGGTGCGGCGCCGCCGCCGCCGCGCACACCGCCCGCGCCTCCCTCTCCCGAAAATCCGCCTCGCCATACTGCGCGAAAATCTCGCGAACACACAGACCCGCCCCCTGTTCGATCCGCTCGTCCAGGTCCACAAAGGGCAGGTTCAGCACCAGGGCCGCCCGTCGGCCCAAGCTGGATTTGCCGCTGCCCGAGAGGCCGATCAACACAATGTGCATCTCAACACCCCTCCCCCCGCCCGGCGTCACAGCCGGCGGTCAACAGGGCATCCAGCGCGCAGAGCGCAAGGCAGGCCCCGACCACCGGCACGGCCCGCGGCACAATGCAGGGGTCGTGCCGGCCTCGAACCGACAGCGTGGTCTGAGCCCCGGCGGCGTCCACCGTCTGTTGTTCCCGCGCGATGGAGGGCGTCGGCTTGATGGCGGTCCGCACAACCACCGGCATCCCGTTTGTAATCCCCCCGAGCAGGCCGCCGTTGTGGTTGGAGATAGCTGTGATGTGCCCGTCTCGCACGCACAGGGCGTCGTTGGCCTCACTGCCCCGCATGGTCGCAAGGCGGAACCCGTCGCCAAACTCCACCCCCTTCACCGCGGGAACAGAAAACAGCAGCGCGGCAAGCGCGCTCTCCACCGAGGCGAAAAAGGGCTCGCCCAGACCGCCCGGCAGACCAAAGGCCACCGCCTCGACGACGCCGCCTACCGAGTCGCCGCTTGCTCTGGCATCGCGGATCTTTTGCCGCATCGCCGCCGCCGCCGCC
>JAIRML010000173.1 GCA_031258665.1 Oscillospiraceae bacterium
GTGATCGCGGTCAGCCGGGAGGAGTCCTTTGACACCCATTACAGCAATTGGGTCAACAACGCCGACGCGCAGGCCGAACTGGAGATTGGCGTTTCACAGCCCGATCCATTTATCTTCGCCTGCGTGGGTCTGTTTGTCACCTTGGCGGCCGCCGCGGTAGCGCTTGTGGGGATACGGGGCAATTTGCGCCGTGAGCCGCTGACCATGCTGTGTACGCGAAAAGAGTGAGATCAATAGTACCTTGCTGCCGCGAAGCGGCAATAAAAAACGAGAATTTGGGCTGCGGGCTGCGTTCGCAACCCACGTTGGTAACGATGTTGACAACAAAGCGGAGTGAGGAGGACAATGATGCCCATTCTTGAGGCCAAAGACGTCAGTTACAGCTACCGGAACAAATACCAGACCATTGAGGCGGTGAAACATGTTTCCTGCGCCTTTGAGACAGGGCAATTCTATGCCATCGTGGGCCATTCCGGCAGCGGCAAGACCACGTTTCTGTCTTTGCTGGCCGGATTGGATCTGCCCGGGGAGGGGGAGATCTACGTAGACGGCCGCGCGATGTCTTCTCTGAACCGCGACCATTACCGGCGGGATATGACGTCCGTGGTCTATCAATCGTTCAACCTGTTCCCGCTGCTGACGGCGTTGGAGAACGTCATGTACCCGATGGAATTGCAGGGAAAATCCAAAAGAGAAGCGGCGGGAACCGCCAAAAAGCTGATCGCCGAGGTGGGTTTGGGTGAAAAGATATGGCGGCAGCGTCCGCTGATGATGAGCGGAGGGGAGCAGCAGCGGGTGTCCATCGCCCGCGCGCTGGCCGTCGGAGGGAAGATCATGCTGGCCGACGAACCCACCGGCAATCTGGACGCCAAAAACGGCGAGATTGTGGCGGGTCTGCTCAAAACACTGGCCCATGAACGGGAATACGCTGTGATCGTCATCACCCACAACGAGGAGTTGGCGCGTCAGGCCGATGTGGTATACACCATGCACGACGGCGAACTGACCGACGGAGGCGGTGAGGAAGAATCCCAACGGGGGCTGCCTCCGCAGCCCACAACCTAAAATTCTTGTTTTTTTGTTGCCGCGAAGCGGCAGTAAGGTACTATGAAAGAATAAGATCAATAAGGAGGGGCATTCACATGCAAAAAAAGATCATCTCCCTGGCGCTGGCCGTCGCAATGGTCCTGTCTCTTGTCCTCGCGTTTGGCGCCGTATCATTGGCCACTCCGGCGGACGAAGAAACGGTAACCGCCGACTGCGACTGGCTTTCCCTCGGCGACATCTCCACAGTGACATCCAACCTTGCGCTCCCGGCGACCGGCCCGGGCGGTTCTGTCATCACCTGGAGCGCCGGCGATTCCCCCTATCTGTGGGACGATGGCACGGTGATCCGTCCGCCCTCGGGCAAAGACGTCACGGCGACGTTGACCGCCGCGGTGAGTTTTGGCGAGGCGCGCCAAACAAAGGACTTCGTGGTTGGGATCCCGGCGTACGAAAGCAACATCAGGATCATCGACACGGTTCACGCGGATTCCACCGCGCCCGCGGGCGCATTCAATATCGACGTCGCGGTGGGCACTTGCCCCAAGCTGCCCTACCGGGTCTGGGTGACCTATAACGACGGCTACGGCGAGTGGCGCCAGACCCAGTGGCCATGGTCGGGCATTGTCGGGTCGGGCGCCGACAGATCGGGCCCCCCCGGCTCGGCCACGCCGGCCAACCAGGAGGAGATCTGGGCCGGCTATCCCGTCGGCTATGAATACACCGTGACAGGCTGGATCACCGGCGACAACGCCTCAGACCTGGGCTACCCGATCACGGTCAACTGCAAAGTGGTGGAGGATGTCGCGGTACCGGATCACAACGTGAAAGCCGACTCGCTGCCAATGAGCAAGATCAGGCTCACCGGCGAAAACAGGCTGAGTTCCAACGCCCGCCGCGCCGTGACGCAGTACGCGGCCATAGGTGTCACCAGCGGCCAATGGCATCGCGACACATACCTGTGGAACTACAGGGATGTCTACGGCGTGGAGCAGCCGCCGGGCGCTTCACCGCCCACGGGGTGGGAAGCGCCGACCCAGAAACTGAGGGGCCACGGCGTGGGGCATTACATCAACGGGCTGTGTCTGGCCTATGTCAGCGGTTTGGGTACCCAGCAGGAGAGGGAAGCGATTTTGGGGCATATCGTCTATATGGTCGACGAGATGCGCAAGCTGCAGGAGATGACCTTTGTCCAAGATTCCACCAGTCCAACCGGATATCGGGAGGGCAGCAATGTCTGGCCGTATTACCAGGCCGATAAAGACGCGCTGTCTCCCGATTGGCCGTACCCGATGTTGTCGGAAATTACAAGCCCCCCCAGCGCGCGGTATGACGAATACGAATTTCAAAACCCGCAATGGTTCGGCTACGGATACCTCCACGCCACAGCGCCCATCCACCCCGTTCTGAACGAGGCGTATCGGCCCTACAGCGAATGGATATGGGCGCCCTATTACAGCATCCACAAGCAGCTGGCCGGTCTGATGGACGTCTATTACAGCCTGAAGGACGACCCGGCCACGAGAGCCACGGCCGAAAAGGCCCTGCTGATCTGCAAAGATATGAGCCGCTGGATCTCCAACAGACTGACCACAAAGTGCCGCATCGATGACAACAGAAACACAACCACTTACGGCAACCTCAGCGCCACCTGGTACGCGAATATCTCCGGCGAGTACGGCGGTGTCAACGAGTCCATGGCCCGGTGCGCGGCCGCGCTGGACGACAGCGATCCGTACAAGGAACTGCTGATCAGAGGCTCAGAGATGTTCGACAACAAGTTCTACTGGGACCCGCTGGCCGCCAACTCGGAAATTATGTGGAACGGCACGGCCGCCATCGGCGGCAACAGTCACGCCAACCAGCGCATCCCGCAGATGCCCGGCGTTCTCTGGTCGTACCGCGGCAACGGCGAAGCGAGGTATTACAACATCGCCAAGAACTTCTTCGATTTCAACGCCGGCCGTCACCGCTTCTACGGCGGCAACGTGGGTGTGGGCGAATGGTACTACAGGCCTTACGAACAGATCGCCGGTTTGGCGACGAACTCCGCGGCCAACGAGGGCTGCTGCGCCACCAACCTGGCCAGGCTGTCTAAGGACTTGGCCTGCTTTGACCCGGACAACGCGGAATACATGGACTACTACGAGCGCGTCACGTACAACCAGCTGGTGGGTTCCGTAGTCCAGAACACCTGGAATACGACCTATCAATACGCGGTGGCTCCCAACGCGGGGAAAATCGATTTGAGAGGCACCTCCCCGGGCCAAAGCTGCTGCGGCGGTACCGGCGCCGAGAACGCCCTCAGGTACACCGACGGCGCCTATTTGGTGTCCGACGAAGCGATTTGGGTCAACATGTACATGCCAACCGAAGTCGTCTGGGACAACGCGGGCGTCACACTCAAGCAGGACTGCCTGTGGCCGGCTGAATACTCCAAGATCACCGTGGCCGCGAACGAGGGCCAAACCCAGAAATCCTTCGAGATGCATCTGCGTGTGCCGTGGTGGGCCACCAAGGGCTTTGACATCAAGCGCAACGGCGTGTCCGTGGCCGACAGCTACGCGCCCAGTTCCTATGTCGTAATCACCGATGTCACAATCTCCGATGTCGTGGAAGTCATTTGTCCGTTTGTCGAGAGCATCGACTATGCGCCCGATAGAAGAGCCTCGGGCAACCAAAGGTTGTGGGCGGGCGTCATCTTCAACGGACCGCTTGCCATGTCCGGCACCGGCGCCTGGTCGACACTGGACATCCACTACGACCTGAGCAACATCATCAAAAACGCGCCCGTAGACCTGGCTGACACCAGCTCCACCACGCCCGGCAACAACCGTAATCTCTACACGATGCGTGTCGCCGGTCAGTCCCACAGCAACGCGGACACATTGCGGCCCGACTATTACACAGGGTTTGCCGCCGCCAGTTACCCGGCTGAAAACACCGAGGGCTCCGGCAACAGAACGGTCTATTATATGATCAACATGGTTCCGTCGGGCGACGGCGCAGACAGAACGAATCTGTACGCCAGTCTTCGGGCGGTCAGAGCGTTCCCGGCCGAGGGTTACTCGCCCGCTTCCTTTGCCGCTCTGCGGACCGCCCTTGGGGCCGCCGTCGGCGTATACCAAGGCGAAGGCGTCGCGCAGGCCGCGATCGATGATCAGGTCGGCGCGCTGCAGGCCGCCATGGACAACCTGGTGCCGACGCAGGAGAACAGGGAGGACTTGCTTGCGCTCATCGACACAGCGCTGAGGACAAAAGCCGCGCAGGAGGCATGGGAGGCGCTCCCCGATGGGGACATTGACGACAAACCCTGCGCGCCGTACGGCTACGCCCGTATGATTGCCAAACTCGAAGAGGCGCAGGCGGTGTACGAAGACGCCGTGGCCACCATGGCGCGGGTGGGCGCGGCCTACAACGCGCTCGACGAGGCGATCAGGGGGATACGGCTCGGGTATATGCCCGAGGTTGAAGATTTGGAGCCTCTGCAAACACTGCTCGCGCAGGCGAAGGCGCTCAGGGCCAACGACTACGCGCTGGACAGCTGGATGGCGCTGCTGGACGCCGTCGCATCCGGCGAATCGGAGGTGACAGCCATCACCGTGGGGTCCAGTACGATCAATCAAGACAATATCCCCACCGCCGTCAAAAAGCTGCAAGACGCGCTGGACAGCCTGGTGGACGACCCGGCCGGCGACAAAACAGATCTCTGGGCGGGCGTGAACTACGCGTTTTTCAACGGCGACAGCCAATTCGCCCTCGAATCGGAAGGCAACTACTTCAGAGAGGGCGCGCTCATTGACATGAGGGAATGGTCCAACATCTGGCACTACCATTGGAGATTGCAGCCCGACGACAACCATGAGTATTTTCAGTTCAGGAAGTGGAGCTCAGCCAATCACACGGCTGCCACCGTGCTGGGGCCCGAGGCAAAGGTTGTCGAAACCGGTACGCCTCTGGTTTTGGTCCACAGCGACGTCAGTGACGACAGCCAGTGGTGGAAACCCATGCGCCAGCCTGACGGCCGGTTTGTCATCGTCAACAAAGCCGATCCGACATTGTGCATCGCGCCCATGTCGCCGCCGCCCGCCGCCGGCGGGAGGATCGTGCTGGCCCCGCTGGGCGCCGCCGACAACACCTGGAGGATTCTTGGCCGCGCCAACAATCTCACGGAGCCCGGGACCTTTACGGAACCTCTTTTCAGGGCGGTGACAAGTGCCGCTCCGCTGGCGGACATTTCGGTTCCGGTCGGTACAGCCGTCGGCGATATCGCGCTGCCCGCCCGCGTTTCGCTCACTTACGGGGGCAATGCGAAGGCACTGCGCAACGTCACCTGGGATACGTCGCCCTTCGACAGCCATACGGCAGGCACATACACCCTGACGGGAATGGTCGAGCTCGACGGCATAGAGACCAACCCCGATGGGGTGACAGCGAGCGTGAAGATCGTCAGTTTTCCCGTGGTCCCCACGGCGGTCACTTCTCTCTCGGCCGAGGCGGGCAATGGGCAGGTCAAGCTCACGTGGAACACACCTGACTCTGACGGTGGCAGCGCGGTCACCGGTTATCAGGTACAAAAAGAGGGAGACACCGATTGGATTGATGTCTCCGGCCTGACCTACACCTTTGCCGGTCTGACCAATGGCGCAAGCTACGTGCTGCGTGTCCGCGCCGTCAATGACATCGGGGCAGGCGCGGCGGCCAGTGTGACGGCCACGCCCACGGGCGGCAGTTCCGGCAGGGTCACAACCTACATCGTCAGCTTCGACGCAAACGGCGGCAGCGCGGTGAGCAGCCGGTCGGTGACGAGGAACAGCAAGGTCACGAAGCCGGCCGATCCCACCCGTGAGGGTCACACCTTTGACGGTTGGTACACGGATGCCGCCTGCACCGTGGCCTACGATTTTGACAAGACCGTCACCGCGGCGCTCACCCTATATGCCAAATGGACGGAAGTCGCCGGCCCGGTTGTCCCGGACAATCCATACTATGACGACATCACCGGACACTGGGCCGGGGGTGACATCGTTGCTATGACCGAAGAAAAGCTGTTTAACGGGACCGGAGAGCGCAAATTCAGCCCGGACGTCACCTTAAATCGGGCCACGTTCCTCACCATCCTCTGGCGTGCCTTCGGCGAGGAAGAATCGGAGGCCGACATCCTCTTCACAGACGTGGAGAGCGGCAGCTGGTATGAAAAGGCTGTGGCCTGGGGCGTGGAAAAAGGCGTCACCAATGGCACCGGTGCCGCCGCGTTCAGCCCATATCGGGCCATCTCCCGCGAGATGATGGTTACCATGATGCATCGTTGTGCCGAAGCATACGAACTGGACCTGGATGCCGCCGCCGATGTATCCGCTTTCAAAGATGCCGGCCATGTGTCCGGTTGGGCCGAAGATGCCATGAGATGGGCGATCGGTAAAAAGATCATCCTGGGAAAACCCGGGGGCCTGATCGACCCGGAGGGGCTGGCGACCCGCGCCGAGGCGGCGGCCGTCACAGCCCGTTTCCTTCCATTGATTCAAGCCGAAACAGACAGATAATCGTCTCTTACTCTCCCCCCGTGAACGCATACGTTCACGGGGATTTTTATTTTTTCTCATGCCATACGGCACGAAACGTTGGAAACATGTGTCTATATAAGTGACGGTCGCAAACCGATAGTACAACAAAAAACAAAATTTGGGCTGTGGACTGCAGGGGCGGCCCACGTTGGGGGAAGGATGTGGTACACGGCGATGATTGACATGGACATGGTGCTGCTTGGCGCCATCAGGCGTGGCAGCGAGGAAGCTCTCGGCAAGGTCATTGATAAGTACAACGCGTATGTCTGCACAGTCATCCGCAATGCTGTCGGGAACAAACTGTCGCACGAGGACATTGAGGAAACGTCGGAGGATGTGTTTCTCGCTCTATGGGATCACGTTGACAACATAAGAAAACTCAAATCCTGGCTTGCCGCGACGGCAAGACATAAGTCGATGAACAAGCTGCGCGCCATCCGCGACGACTTGCCGCTCGACGACGAAATCCAATTCGGCAGTGTTGAAGAAATTGAGGATTCCATTGAGGATTCTCTCATAGCGGGGGACGAGCGCGCAGCGGTGAAAGCCGCGATACTTGCCATGGACGCACCGGATCGTGAGATTTTCCTGCGGCACTACTATGGTTCACAAACCATTGCCGCGATAGCCGCCGAATCTGGAATGACGGAAGCGGCGATAAAGCACAGGCTTGTTCGCGGCAGGGAAAAATTGCGTCTTAATTTAAACAAGGAGGTTTTCGGAGAATGAAAAATATATATTCGGATGGTGGCGAGGTCTGGGCAGCCGAACGAGTGAAAGACCATGTGTTGAGCAAATTGCACGAAAGGAAGGGGTATGCGTCAGGGCCCCGCACGGAGAGGCCGCGCAGATACACGCCTAGGTTTGCCGCAGTCGCGGCCGCGGTTGTTTTGACACTGTCGGTGGCCACTGCCGCGCTCGCGGCGACGGGTGTTCTCGGCAATATCTTCGCGGCGTTTTCGGGAGGTTCGGTAAATGGCGGTCTTGGAAACGGCTCGCGCCAGGCGATCCTTGCACATGGATATGCCGAAGTCGTACAAGTTGACAATAACGCCATGACGCTCGGCGCGTATTACGCCGACCAGCGCGAGATTGGATTTGACTTGAAGCTCACGTGCCCGGAGATCCCCGACGGATTCAATTATGTCGATTTTATGGATTTCAAGCTCGAAATGACTGACGGGAACGGCGATACCCATGTATGGGAGCGGCATTCTCCGGGAAGCGGCGGCGGCGAGGTGCGCTACTTCCCCGGTGGGCATTCGATTTCCGATCCCGTGGCCAACCTCCATGAGTATGTGCCGGAGGGTGACGGGATCAGCGGCTTCGATTTTGCAGTCCATGCCAGCGCTGTCAAGCTTGAAGACAACAGGTTTGACATATCGCTTGTGGCGGAGTTTTACAGCAAGATTCCGCTCGGCAAAACGGCTACACTCACAGTCGGCGGCCTGTGCTTTGGCTATATCGTCCCAAGCCCGGACTTGAGCGCGCCGGACGAACACGTTGTGGTTGACGGCGAGTGGTCGTTCGACTTTGAAATCGCGGACAAATACGCCGAGGCGGAGACGCTCATCTATACGCAAGCGGGCGCAACGGAGAACGGCATTGAGATTATCAGCGCATTCGCGGACCCGACGACCTTCCGGATAACCGCCTGGGTTGACTTCGCGAAAAGCGGCCTGGCAAACCCGGACAACGCAAGGTACGCGGAAACAGAGGGACTTAACCTCGACAAACTGAATCTGATCGGAGTCGGCGTTCACGCTGTCGGCCCGGATGGCAGACTGTACGGCGGTACGACCTCGGGTTATGAGCCATACGCGCGTGAAGGCGTCAATCCCGAAAGCGAAGCGTACTGCTGGTTTGAAATCGACAGCCCCTATTTTGACGCACCGGAGAAGTTGACGATTGTATTTGCGGGCTTTGAGGGGACAACTTTGATTCCACTGCAAAAAAGCTAAGGAACGGATTGGATATACTGAATATTGTGTCATTGC
>JAIRML010000187.1 GCA_031258665.1 Oscillospiraceae bacterium
TGAGCGCGGGGGCTAAATTTACACAAAAAACATAAGTTTTTGTAACTTAACCCTGCGCCGAGTTGAGCGCGGGGGCTAAAGATTCAGGCTGATGTCCAGCGCCCGGGGGGAGTGGGTCAGCGCGCCGATGGAGATGAGGTCGACGCCGGTGGCCGCAACTTGGGCCAGGTCACGGGCGCCCATACTGCCGGAGGCCTCGACAAGCGCCCGACCGCCGATGTGACGCACGGCCGCCCGCATGTCGTCGTCCGTCATGTTGTCCAACATGACGCAGGCGGCGCCGGCGTCCAAGGCCTCCCGCACTTCGTCGAGGGTGGAGACCTCCACCTCGACTTTGAGCGGGTGCGGCGCGCGCGCGCGCGCCGCCGCCACCGCCGGGCCGATGCCCCCGGCCGCCGCGATGTGATTGTCTTTGATGAGGACGCCGTCTGACAAGTTGAAACGGTGATTGGCGCCGCCGCCCGTGCGCACCGCGTATTTTTCGAGCGCGCGCATGCCGGGCGTGGTTTTGCGGGTGTCTGTGATGCGGACAGGGAAATCTTTGACGGCTGCCACGGCCCGCGCGGTGGCGGTGGCGATGCCGGACAGGCGCTGCAGCAGGTTGAGCGCCGTCCGCTCCCCGGTCAGGATCGCGCGGGCCGGGCCTTCCAGCGTGGCCGCCGTCTCCCCCGCGTCCGCCGACTCGCCGTCCAGGCGGTCGGTGCGCAAAACAATGCCGGGGTCCAGCAGTGAGAACACCCGGCGCACCACGCCGAACCCGCAGAGGACGCCGGCTTCTTTGACGAGAAACTGCCCTTGGACGCGCCGGCCCGCCGGCACGCAGCTCTCCGTTGTGATGTCGCCGCCGCCGATGTCCTCCTCCAGCGCGCGTCGCAGAAAGTTGTCCAGCCAGATCACATCCATCTCAATGCCCTCCTACCAACATGGGTTGCACCTGCAACCCACAATCAAAACTCTCGTTTTTATTTGCATGATCCATGAATGTTACATTGTAGTGATAATTGTCGCGGCGGTTTACTCTGCCGTCTGCGGCAATGCCGCCACTATGTCCACGGTCGCAACGGACACGGCTATGATGCGCAGCAGCAAGTCAAGCACATATTCGCCGCCGCGGTACGCGTTCGGGTCATTGACGATGCCGCTGTTCTTGTCTGTGCGCAGTTGATACCGCTCCATCACCCACTCCACCGCGCTCCGTCCGTTGATGGCGTACTCATACGCCTTTGCGGGGACATTCACAACTTTGATATGCTTGTTGTAGAGGATCGTGTCCTTGCGGTCTTTGGCGAGGAATCGCATCTTCGTCACGCGGCAGTCGGCGCGGCTGCCGACGGCTTCCACGCTCGACAATGGCTCCATCTCCTCATAGCGCAGATGCAGCCGCGCGAGTTCCCGCCCCGCCCTGCTGAATCTCCAGAAATCGTCGGCGCGTTCGACGAGTGGAATGCGCGGCAGACTCTTTTTCAGGTCGCTTGCGAATGCGGCGCGATAGGCGGGACTGTGCAGATAGCCGTAAACGTAGTAGAAAATGTCCTCCTTCTTTACCGCCGCGCCGTATTGCTCGCGGGCGCGTTTGGCAATCCAGTCGCTTACGCCGTCTTTGCGGACATAGCGCTCGCTCGGGTCGCCGTCTTCGAACATCGTCATCTGCGCCGCCTCCGGGTTGTCCTCATAGTAATAGAGGGGAAAGCATTGGGATTTCCCGACAAGCTCATAATCGGCAAAACTGTTCGTTATCAGACAGGAAAAATTCTTTGTAACCGCTATTCCGCTGACGGCAATCACCATATTGTCGGCTGATTTGGTCGGATAATAGCTACGCCATTGCCCGGGGCGTTGAATCATACCGTATTCGCAGTAAAGATAGGTTTTGCTATATGGGCGATACAGCGCGGTCACGACCTTGTCTGGGGAGAACGCCTGATTGCCGCCAAGTCGCTCGCAAATTTCGCTTTCGGAGTAGTTATACATCTCATAATCATTGCCCGTCTTTAAGCTATTTGAGTTTGCTACGAATATGCTCTCTCCCTGCTCAAATTTTCTCTTTGGCGCAAGCGGGATATATGCGGCGAACGCGTCACTGCGTTCCGTTATCCAGTCGCCGTGCGCATTTGGCGTAATGCGCGACAGCTCCATAGCCGCAAAACTGCGGGCGGCCTTGACTTTCTCCAGTTTTGCCTTGCGGTCAAGGTAGTCGCCGATGTCGCGGTAGTAAATTTCAGCGGCGCCCTCATACCCGCGCCGCTTGACGAGCAGCGTGATGGCGACAGGCGCGCGCGAACCGCTGCCGAATATCTTTCCGCCCTCGCGTCGGCTCAATTCTCCGCTTGTGCGCTGATTGCCGCGTAGATTGAAAACGTATATCTTGCTGAACTCCCGCACCAAACTCTTGCGGAAGCCCGCCGTGCTGCTGCCGTCCAGCCAGCCGCCATTGCTTACAAATCCGATTATACCGTCGCCGCCGCCCAAGCGGTTTGTCGCCCACCGAAAGGCGCGGATATAGCTGTCATACAGCGCGCCTTTCAAAACCGAATCCGCCAAATCGGAGTAGGAAGCCCTTATGGAAGCGTCGAGCTGACTATATGCCGTATTTCCGTTGACGGAGTAAGGCGGATTGCCTATGATGACGGTAATCGGCGCGTTCTTCTGCCGCTCTAAACGCGCGCTGTTCGCCGGGAAAAACCCCTCGACGCCCTGCGGTTCCTCCGCGAGCTGAAACGTGTCGGTCAGGCAGATGCCGTCAAACGATTGGTAATTGTCTGACCGTGTAATGTCGTGGTACGCGTTCTCTATGTTCACGGCTGCTATGTAATACGCGAGCAGGACAATCTCGTTGGCGAAAATCTCCGTCTTGTACTTGCGGTCCAAATCAGACGGCGCGATCAGTCCGCTTTGCAAGAGCCGCGTGATGAATATTCCCGTCCCTGTAAATGGGTCGAGTATGTTGACGTTCTCCGCCGCAAGATCACACCCAAACTCCGCTTTCAGCACGTCGTCAACGCTTTGGATGATGAAGTCCACAACTTCTAAAGGCGTGTAGACAATACCGAGCCGCTCCGCCATTTTCGGAAACGCGGTTTTGAAAAATGTGTTGTAAAGCTCGATGATCACGCGCTGTTTGCCCTCCGAGTTGTCGATGCCCTCGGCGCGCTTGCGAACGCCGTCATAGAAGTTTTGCAGTTCGCGGATGTCCTCTAACGCCTCATATTCCGACAATATGGAGAGCATGGCGTTCATGTCGCCGGAAATGGCGTTGCTGCCGGCAAACTCGTACCCCGAAAAGAGCGCGTTGAACACAGGCGCGGTTATCCAGTGCTGCGCCAGCATTTCAATCGCCGCAGCGCGGTCAATGTCGCGATTGATGCTGTTTTGCAGACCGCCGACAAAGTCATCAAAGAAGTCGCGGCATTCCTCGCGGTCGGCGAGCGCGGCGATACGCTCAATCTGCCGTTGGGCAATTTCCGCGACGCTCTGCGCCCATTGTTCCCAATATTGCCGTGTACCGACTTTCCTTACAAGTCTTGCGTATATCGCGCTTTGCAACTGCGTAAATTTCTCAAGCCCCGAAAACAAATCCGTTTGCGTACTTTCGATCCCGCGTCGCGTTCCGTACGCTCCGGCCTCATCCGTACTGCCCCTGTCAATGCCGCCGACCACAATGTTGTCGGGTTTCTTCTTATTGAGTTCTATTTTGTTGACGACCGCGTTAAACCGCTCATCATGGGCGCGCAACGCGTTCAATACACTCCAAACGACTTTGTAACGCTCGTTGTCGTTCAGCGCGATTTCCGGCTCTATATGCGCCGGAACGACTATCGGGATAACAATGTATCCATAGCGCTTTCCTTCCGCCCGGCGCATGACGCGGCCAACTGACTGCACCACGTCAACCTGCGAATTTTTTGCCGCGAGGAACAATACCGCATCCAGCGCGGGAACGTCAACGCCTTCCGATAAACAACGCACGTTCGAGAGAATTTTGCACGTTCCGGCGCCGCCGTTTGATTTCAGCCACGACATTTTTTGCTCGCGGGTCGGGGCCGTCATGGTGCCGTCTATATGGTCGCAGACGACATTGACAATCTTATCGCGCCGCTGCTCCGGCAAGCTCTCAATATACTTTTGGCTCATTGCGTTCAACACAGCTGTTATTTGTTTAGAATTTGCGATGCTCTGGCAAAACGCTACCGCTTTGCACATTGGCTGCGGGTCGGCGCCGGCTATCGTCGTGTCGCCCAAAATCTGCTTTGAGAGCGCGTTGATACAACCGATCAGCTTTGCGGTGTCCTCTACGTTGAGCTCACTGTGTTTTGCCAACGCCTCCTGCACGGCGGCGGGCACATCGTTTTCGCTGACCGTAAAAATCAGGACTTTGTAATCCGACAGCAGACCTTTTTCAACCGCTTCGCCAAATCCGATTCTGTATATTTCCGCACCATAAATCTCCTCGTCGTCCATTGAACAGAGCGTGGCGTAGCCCTGCGCAGCCTTTGCCTTGCTTTCTTCGGTGTACAGCTTGGGTGTGGCTGTCATGTACAGCCGCAGTTTGCCTTTGACAAGATTGTCGTCATGAATCTTCACAAAAACCGCGGCTTGCTCGCCTTTGAGCGTTACGCCCGTTGTCCGGTGCGCCTCGTCGCAAATGACAATGTCAAACTCAGGCAAACCGCTGGCCTGCGCTTTTGCGATAGCGTCAATGGACTGATATGTTGTGAAAATGACAGTGAGTTTGTCGCGTTCGCAAGCATTGTGGTAATCCAAAATACGCCGCCAGTAGGTTGTCGCCGGAACAGTCAGGTCGACTGTGCTTATGCCGCCCGCATCCATGTTGTTTTGCGACTTCTGCGTAACTTTCGGGTCGGAGCATACGCAAATTGTGTTCAAGTCCCCGCTCGCGTTTGCCGTCCATTCTCGCAGCGTTTGACCCAAGAGCGCGATGGACGGCACGCAAAACAAGACAAGTTTGCCACAGGCTGCCTCTTGCTCTGCGATGCGCAAACTTGTGAAGGTCTTGCCAGTGCCGCAGGCCATAATTAATTTCCCGCGCTGCCGGCGCTGAAAATACTCGTGTACCGCGTCGACGGCTTCCCGCTGGTGTTCCAACAGTTCATACTTTGCCGTCCGCGCCGCCTCGCCGTGGATGCCGTTTTCGAGAAGTTCCCAGTCAACGGGCGCGTCGGCAAGGTCGTGAATGTTGATGCGGGTCACTTCCGGGGTTTGGTTTTTCAGCGATTCCTCCGCATGGTTCGTCCAGCGGTCTGTCGTGGAAATCCAAACACGCAGACTGAACGCGGCCATTTTGCCGCCAAAGTGAAAGTTTCGCCCGGATGTGCTGATAAAGGTGTCTACATCGGCTTTGTCAATGGTTGTGGCGGCATCGTAGAACTTGCATTGTACCGCCCAAAACTCACCTGTATAGGTTTCCGCCACGAGGTCAATTCCCGTGTCTGCGTCGCCCAACTCGCTCCGCGCCGGGAACTCGTTCCATAGCCACACCTGCCGAAGTTTGGAGGTGTACTTCGGGTCGGTGAGCATATAGCTTCGCATAAGCCGTTCGAAGCGTGTTCCCTTTTCGCGTTCTGAGGCTGCCTCGGCGCGATATTTTGAAAGAATATCGTTAAACTGGATGTGCGGCGTGACGAGCGTTTGTTTGTCCATATTTTCCCTCCAATTTATAGCTGATCCACAGATGTTTTTTCAGAAAAACAGTGCCCCGGCTTTGGTAAAGCAGAACTGATTGAGAGGCGCGCGTCAGTCTTCGCGGAAATGGGCGCCGACGCTCTCGCGGCGGTTCAGCGCGGCCTGGAGGATTTCTCCGGCCACCGTGGCGAGGCCCAGGGCCTCCCAGTGTGCCTTGGTGGGCAGATTTTTGTGCTCCATCGCGCCGAGGATGCTTTGGATCTGCCCAAGCCCGGCGACAAGGCCCGCCGTGTGCCGGATGACCCCGGCGTCACGGTTTGCGATGGCGGCGACACGGCGGCGGATCTCCTCCGGCTCCGGCCCGTGGTAGTACAGCCCGTCCGCGACAGGCAGGGAGGATGGTCTGTCCGGCCGCAGGCGGGTGCTGCCGCCGATATGCCGGGCCGCCCGACGGCCGAACACCAGACACTCCAGCATGGAGTTGGAGGCCAGCCGGTTGGCGCCGTGTACGCCGGTGGAGGCCGCTTCGCCGCAGGCGTACAGGCCGGGCAGCGTCGTCTCGGCGTTGAGATCGGTCCCCAGCCCGCCCACCAGATAGTGCTGCACCGGGCAGACGGGGATCATATTCCGGGAGATGTCGATGCCGAGACGCAGGCAATGGCCGGTGATCGTCGGGAAACGGGTGGCCAAAAACTCGTATGAATGGTGCGTCACATCCAAAAAAACGCAGGGTTTTCCGTCTTTTTGCATCTCGCGGACGATGGCCCGCGCCACAATGTCCCGGGGGGCAAGCTCGGCCATCGGGTGCTGATCCGCCATAAAGCGATGGCCGGCGGCGTTTTTGAGTACGCCGCCCTCGCCGCGTACCGCCTCCGAGATCAGAAAGGCGCGGTTGGCCTCGTGGGGTGTATAGAGCGCCGTCGGGTGGAACTGGATAAATTCCATGTCGCGCACGGCGGCCCCGGCGCGCAGCGCCGCGGCCAGACCCTCGCCGGTGGAGACAGAGGGATTGGTCGTGTGGTGTCCGTATACCTGGCCGATCCCCCCCGTGCACAGCACGACAGCCCGCGCCAGGACCGCCTGGAATGCGCTGCCGTCGTGGACCAGGACACCGCAGGCCTGACCGTCGTTTGTCAGGATGTCCACCAGGAACGAATGTGGGAAAAAGTGAATATTGGGCCGCCCAACGGCCAGCGTGGCCAACACTTTGACCGTTTCGCGCCCGGTGGCGTCGCCCCCGGCGTGCACGATGCGGTCTCGGGTGTGGCCGCCCTCGCGGGTGATCTGCAGTTCGCCGTCCTCCCGGAGGTCAAACGGCACCTGCATGGACACAAGCGAGGCGATGGCCTCCGGTCCCTCATCCACCAGCGCGCGCACGGCGTCTGCGTCGCAGAGGCCCGCGCCGGCCACCAGCGTGTCCTCCAGGTGGATCTCCGGGTGGTCGTCTTTGGCAATGGCCGCCGCGATGCCGCCCTGCGCCAGCCAGGAGTTGCTGAGGTCGAGCCCTTCCTTTGTGATGATGAGGCACTGCAGCCGCTCGTCGAGGCTCATGGCCGTGTAGAGCCCGGCCATGCCGCTGCCCACAATCACCACGTCGGTGTACATTGTCTCCGATATGACCATATCGCGCGGCCATGCGGTCCGTCGCATGAGACCATCCCCTTAAAATGGCGCCTCCGCAACCCAAATTTTTGCTTTTTATTGCCGCAAAGCGGCAGCAAAGTGCTAGAGAGAGAGCGCGATCATCCGGTCCAGTGTGCGGCGCGCGGACTGTGCCAGCGCGGCGTCGATCTCAACGGCCTCGCGGCCGGTTTCCAGCGCGTGCGCCAGATCGGCCAGGGTGGTCTTTTTCATGTTTCGGCACAGCAGTGAGGGTTTGAGCAAGAAGACCCGCTTGTCCGGCGCCGTCGCGCGCAGACGCTCGACCACGCCGACCTCCGTGCCGATGAGAAAGCCATCCGCCTCCCGCCGCTCCACATAGCGCAAGATCTCCGCCGTGGAACCGGCGAAATCGGCCAGCGCCACGACCGCGGGCGGGCACTCGGGGTGGACCAGCACCAGGCACTCGGGGTGCGCCCGCCGCGCCGCCCGCACATCCTCGGCCCGCACCAGATGGTGGACGATGCAGTAGCCATCGTAGAGATGAAACCGCTTTTCCGGCACCTGGGCGGCCACAAAGTGCCCCAGGTTTTGGTCCGGCAGAAAGACGATCTCCCGATGCGGCAGCGCGCGGGCCACACGCACGGCGGAGGAAGAGGTACAGCAGACATCGCAAGCCGCTTTGACGGCGGCCGACGAATTGACATAGCACAAAAACGCGGCGTCGGGGTGCTTGGCCCGCAGGGCGGTCACATCGTCGGGCGTGACCATGTCGGCCATCGGGCAGCCCGCGTCCGGCGCGGGAAGCAGCACAGTTTTGTCTGGGTTCAGCAGTTTGGCGCTCTCGGCCATAAAGCGGACCCCGCACAGGACAATGAGCGGGTGTGTGGCCTGCCGGGCCTGTCGGGCCAGCTCAAAAGAGTCGCCGACCACGTCCGCAACCTCTTGGATGTCCATCGTCTGGTAGAAGTGGGCCAGAATCAGCGCGCGCTTTTCCCCGGCCAGCGCGCGGATATGCCGTTGTCGCTCGTCCATCGACATACATCACCTTTAATAGTGCCTTGCTGCCGCGGAGCGGGAGCAAAAAACAAGAATTTGGTTTGTGGGTTGCGGGCGCAACCCATGTTGGATTGAATACTTTATAGTTTTTCCCCGCCAAAGGGCGGGGAAAATGGAGTGGGCAGATCAAACCGCGCGTCAGCGCGCGCGTACCTGCGAGAGCCCGGCGCGGATGTGGTGGAAAACGCGGCGGTCATCACGGGTGGTGCTGTCCGTCGCAGTTCGGGTCGTTGCAATCGAATTCGAATTCCAGTGTTTCGCCGCACTTCGGGCACTGGACGCTCCCTTCCTCCAGCATCTCCTCATTGATCACGGTATCCTCGTTGCACTTCGGGCATTGGATCTCGTAATAATAGCTTCTTCTATTGGGCAGGTCGATTTCCTCGTCGTCCTCGTCGTCCTCGTCATCGTCCTCGTCGGAGAGGGTTTCCAAGAGATGCGACAGGCCGTCCGTGATGGTCTCCATGCACCCCCCGATGTTGTCCACCGTCTCGTCCAGGCGCCGTACATCCTCCGTCACAGAGCTCAGTTCCTCGCCCAGATGGTCGTTTGCCTCCTCCACGCTGGAGAGGACATCCGTCATCTCATCCAAAAGATCGATCATCGCGCGCAGTACGCGGGTTTCTTTGGTGTTCTCGTCCAACGCCAGCCCCTCGGCCAGCCCTTTGACATAGCCAAGTTTTTTCAGATAACTCATACGGCACACATCCTTTCCGGTGATGAGCGCGAAGGGGTCAACTCTTGGCGCGTTCCATGTACTCGCCGGTGCGGGTGTCGATGCGGATCATCTCGCCGGCGTTGATGAAGATGGGGACGCGGATCTCGGCGCCTGTCTCCACGGTGGCAGGCTTTGTCACGTTGTTCGCGGTGTCGCCGCGCACACCCGGTTCGGTCTCCGTGACCTCCAACTCGACAAACACGGGTGGCTCCACATTGAAAACATTGCCCTTGTAAGAGATGACCTTGCACTCCATGTTCTCTTTGACAAACTGAAAACCGCTGCCCAGTGTGCCTTTGGAGACAGGGATCTGCTCGTAAGTTTCCGTGTCCATAAAGTAATATAAGTCGCCGTCGGCATACAGGTATTGCATGTCGCGGCGCTCTACGTAGGCGTTTTCAAATTTGTCGCTCGGGTTAAACGTGCGCTCGACCACGCCGCCGCCTATGACGTTTTTCAGCTTGCAGCGCACAAACGCGGCGCCTTTACCGGGCTTGACATGCTGAAATTCCACGACCTGCAACACTTGGCCGTCCATCTCAAAAGTGACGCCATTGCGGAAATCGCCCGCTGAAACCATATTCGATGACCTCCATCCCGCCGGGGCTTTTTCCGCTCAGGCGGTCTTGTTTTCTTCCCGGGCGCCGCACCCGGGTGGATTGTCGCGGTTTTCTGCGCGCATTCGGTACTCATAATCTTACTATAAACCGGTGTCGTTGGCAAGGTGAAATTTTTATCCCACCACAAGCAGATCTTTGGGCAGGGCGGTGAGATTGTGCGCGCCGGTCTCGGTGATGGCGATGACGTCTTCGATACGCACCCCAAAGCGGCCGGGCAAATAGATGCCGGGCTCGGCGGAAAGCACGACGCCGGCGGGAAGAGGGCTCTCCTCAGAGGGCGAGGCGCCGCCAGGCTCATGGACTTCGATCCCCAGGCAGTGGCCGAAGCCGTGGCCGAAATAGGCTCCGTACCCTTCCTCTGCGATGAGGTCGCGGGCGGCGGCGTCGATCGCCCGGCCGGTGACGCCGGCGCGGGCCGCCTCGATACCGCGGCGCTGCGCGCGCAGGACAATGTCGTACACGCGGCGCATCTCGTCGGTGGCCGCGCCGACGGCCACCGTGCGGGTGGTGTCTGAGCAATAGCCCCTGTGGACGACGCCAAAATCCATGGTGAGAAAGTCGCCCCGGGCGATGGGGCGGTCACCGGCCTCCCCGTGCGGCTGCGCGGCGCTCGGACCGGCCACGACGATGGGGTCAAACGAGAGATGATCCGCGCCCGCTTTGTACAACTGGGCGATGAGCTCGGCGCGCAGCGCCCGCTCCGTCATGCCGGCCCGGATGAGCGGGAGCGCCTTGAGGAACCCCCGCTCGGCGATGCGCTGGGCCTCTTCCATACGGGCGAGTTCCTCGGCGTCCTTGACGCGCCGCCGCCTGTGCAGCGCCTCGTGCGCCGGCACAAAGTCCACGGAGAGCGCGCGGGAAAGGGCATGGTACTCGGTGAGCGTCATCGTGTCCTGCTCGAAGCCGAGCGTCTTTACCCGCGCGCGGGCCAGGGCCTTGCCAACGGCCTCGCGGTAGGGGTGCGTGTGGTCGGTCATCTCCACGGCGTAGCCGGACAGGCGCGCCCGCGCGGCCTCGATGTAGCGAAAATCCGTATAAAACACCCCGCCCTGGCGGGTGATCAGCACCATACCGGCGGAGGTGAAAATGCCCGTGGCGTAGTAGCGGGCCACGCGGGAAGTGAGCAGCAGCGCGTCGAGCGACTCCTCCTCCAGCAACGCCTGCAGAGACGACAGACGATTCACGGCAGCCTCCTCTTCCGATGGGTCAAAACGCGCGGCAAACGGGCGCCCGGCCGGGGCGCGGGCTCACTGGCAGGTGTCCCGCTGGAGCGCCTTGCGGATGAACGGCTGCTCTAAGCGGCGGCGCAGGGTGAAAAAAAAGTGGCCCTTGAGGTGCAGCGGCGTGACCAAAATGGAGAACAGCCCGCTGCGTTTGGCGCCCAGGACATCGGTGTAGATCTGGTCGCCCACTTCGGCCACTTGGGTTGGCAGGAGCCCGAGCAGGTCCACGGCTCGTTTGAAACCGGGCAAAAAAGGTTTGTGCGCGCGGGGGACGTAACCGACGGGGAGACCCGCGCAAAACTGCCGCACGCGGTCCTCCGCGTTGTTGG
>JAIRML010000222.1 GCA_031258665.1 Oscillospiraceae bacterium
TCTGGAAGCTCGGCAGCATCGACCGGGGGGCGCTTTTCAAGGACATGATCAAAAAGACGTATGAGGGCCCGGGCGTCGTCACCGCCCAGGGGACACAAACGCCCTACGCGTACGACGAAAACACCAACACATTTTACCATTGCGTTTCGATCAATACGTTTTCGGACACTTACAACAGGGCAGGTGGCTTCAACGCGGCGCCCGCCGGGAATACGGCGAAACAAGGTTTGGACAGAGGTCTCGAAAAAATCAACGGAGCGGCGCAATTTGCGATGGAGGGCGGCGCCGTGAAGACCATCGACCAGAGTCGGCACAAAAATGTGGAGTGCCTTGTGGTGATCCCGGAGGACGCCCCGCCCGAGGTGGAGACCGCGCTGCTGCAAAACTTGACCGCGAAAGCGCAAAATTACAACAGCGGCGCCGGCGGCGTGACGATATCCTACCGCATTGCCCGGGGCGGCGGCAACGCGAAGCCGGATGAGACGCCGGCCGAGACGCCGGCCCAAGATGCCGCCTGAGCCTCCGGCTTGCCCGCAGGCAATCGCTTACAGTCCGCGCAAACGTGGGTTTCGGATGTTGCCCGTTAGCGCCTTGTTGCCGCGAAGCGGTAATAAAAACAAGAATTTTTTGGAGACAGATCCCATCCGCGGTTTGCGGAATTCATTTCCGCAAACCGCACCCCGCGAGGCGCCTCAGCGCCTCGATCCACCCCACTGTGTTGTTGAAAAACAAAGTTTTTCAACAAATAAACAAGAGTTTGGGTTGCGGGTTGCAGGTGACCCGCGTTGGGAGAGGAGGAGGACGGTGGAGGTGTGGGTGTCGGCGCCCCTGGTGCTGGCCGCGGCCGCGGCGGTTTTGTTTTACAACAACAGAGAGACACTCCGGGCGGACGGCCCCCTGGGGCAGAAATGCGGGGCCGTCATGCGGCGGAAAAACGCCGTGGTCGCGCTGTTGTGCGCTGTGCCGGTGGCGGAGGCGGCGTTCCTGGTCTCATATTTTTACTATGGCAACGGAGTGCCGTATGCGGTGAGACTGCTCTGTGTGTGCGAATGGCTGATCCCCGTCGCGTACATGGACTACAAAAAGCGCGTCATCCCCAATGTCCTCATCGTCGCGGGCCTCGGGCTGTTTTTGGCCTTTTTTGCCGTGGACATCTTTGTGTTGCGGTATGAGGCGCTCGACGTGCTGAAATCGGCCGGCGGCGGCCTGCTGCTGGGCGCGGGCGTATTTGTGCTGTGTCTGCTCGTGACCAAGGGCGGCATGGGGATGGGCGACGTCAAACTGTTCGGCGTGCTGGGCCTGCTCCTCGGATGGGACGGGGTCTTCTATGTCATCTTGCATTCCGCCGTGCTGGTGGCGGGCTACGGCGCTGTGATGATGCTGCGCAAGAAGATGGATCGCAAAACGATGCTCCCCATCGGGCCGTTTGCCTGGCTCAGTATGCTGGTCAGCGTGTTTCTGGGGCTGTGAGGGTTGGAGCGGAGAGAGTGGGAACGAAGTTGAAAAAGATCTTAATACCCCTTGTGATCGCGCTGCTGGCGGCCGTCGGTTGGGTGGTCGGACTCGGCGCGATTCAGAGGGAGGACAACAGTACGGAAATCGCGCAGTATCTGTCCGTCGCGCGGCAGCAGATGCAGCTGGAGGCGTACGGCGCGGCCATCACCTGCTACGAGCGAGTGATCGAGCTGGAGGACACGCTGGCCCACAACCAGCTGCTGGCGGAGGCGTACCGCTACATGGGGCGGTCCAGACAGTACCAGGACACCTTGGAGGAGATCATTGTCAAATTTCCCAAGGAGGCGGCCGGGCACGAGGCGCTGGCAAACCATTACTATGAGGCGGAGCGCTACACCGACTGCGTGGCCGCGGTCATAAGCGCCGCGGAGGCCGGCGTGCGGACGGACAGATTGACGGAACTCTATCTGTGGTGCGCGTACCGGTATGCGCTTGTCGGGGGGAACTATGAGGAGGCAAACTGCTTCAGCGGGCCGTATGCCGTGGCGCGGGCAGAGGGCCGGTTCCTGTATCTGAACGAGAACGCGGCCCCGGCCATGCTCCAGTCGTTCGACACGGCGTCCGACTTCACGGCGACGGGCGGTGTCACGGTGGACGGGAACTCGTATTTCATCGACAAAGAGGGCCTCAAGTACCTGGCTTCCGAGGAGACGTATGAGCGCCTGTGGGCCATGAGCGAAAACAGGGCGGCCGCGGTCAAAGACGGGCGCTATGTCTATGTCAACAGCGTCTTCCAGCCGGTGCTGGATTCTTACGACCACGCGACCTCCTTTGCCGAGGGGGTGGCCGCCGTCCGCAACGGGGACCAGTGGTCATTGATCAACGCCGCGGGTGCGCGGATCGGCGGCCCCTACCAAGATGTCAAGATCGACGAATACAACTACTGCAGCCGCCAGGGGCGGGTCTTCGTCAAGACAGACGGCGGGTATATTTTGGTGGATACATCGGGTAAACAGGTGGGGCAGGAGCGGTTTGAAGATGCGGCGCCCTTTTTTACGGACACATGGACCGCGGTGAGACGGGACGGCAAGTGGGGGTTTGTGGACAGAGACGGCGCGGTGGTCATCGAGCCCACGGAAGCGTATGAGGAGGCCCGGCCGTTTGGCAACGGCCTCGCCGCGGTAAAGATCGAAGGCGGATGGAGTTTCATCTCGAGGGCGGGCGTCGTGGTGATCGACAGTATGTTTATGGACGCCAAATGCTTCTCAGACAACGGCCTCTGCCCGGTCAAAATCGGCGGCGTCTGGCGCTACATCAAGCTGACAAGCCGCCCGCAGGGGTGAGTCGCCGGGGACGCTCCGCGCCCTCGGGGGCCGCCATCACGGCAACAGGTTTCCAACGTGGGCTGCCACGGCAGCCCACAACCCAAAATTCTTGTTTTTTGTTGCCGCGAAGCGGCAACAGGTTTCTAAGCGAGCGGTACGCAGGGCAATCTCATTGCAGATCTGGTGGGGGGAATGAGCAGGATGAAATTGGGGTTTGAGACGCAGGGCGTGAACACCTATTTGATTTGCCGGCTGGAGAATGGCGAGGCCATCGACACCTTTACCTTCGGGATGATCACCAACACGAGGGTCCCGGGGCTGAGCCCCGTGCTGTTTACACAGATCGACGACGCCCGGATCCTCAAGTACAACATCTCTTCCAAGGTTCCCCTGCGGCACTTTTTGGGGGGGCAAGTCAATAAAAAACGCCTGCTTGGCGTCTTCTCCGGCATCGCCGCCGCCCTGACCTCCGCCGAGGAGTATATGCTGGAGATCGAGACATTTCTGTTTGATGTGGACAACATCTATACCGACGTTTCCACCTGTGAGGCCTCCTTGATCTGCCTGCCCGTGAGGCGTGAGGTGGGCGCGGTCAATCTGGTTTCTTTCTTTAAAGACATCATGTTCAACACGCAGTTCGACCAGTCGGAAAACTGCGATTATGTCGCGCAGATCATCAATTACCTGAACAGCGTCGTGGCGTTTTCGCTGCCCGATTTTAAGAAAAAGGTCGATTCGCTCATCTATGTGATGCCCACCACGCAGACGCAGGTGATCATGAGTCAGCCGATGCCGCCGGTGGGGTTGGCGGCGGGTCCGGCCTTCTCGGAGCGCGCCCCGCCGCCGGCGCCGATGTCCGTACCCGCGCCGCCTGCGGCGCTGTCCCCCGCGGCCGCGCAGAGACCCGCCGCCTTCCCGGCCGCGCCGCCGATGCCGGTTGTGCCCCGGCAGGCGGCCGTCCCGCCGCCGGGCCTCGCGATGCCAAACAGCGCGGCGCTTCCGCCGGCGCCGTCGGGCGGAAAGCCGGGCAAGGAGAAAAAAGAGAGAAATTGGAGACTCTTCAGCAAGAGCCCAAACGCCGACAAGAAGAAAGAGAAAAAAAAGAAGGG
>JAIRML010000240.1 GCA_031258665.1 Oscillospiraceae bacterium
AACCTCGATCTGTGCGCCTACTTTATATCTTACCACTTGCGCTCTCTGAAAGCTACCCCCTTCGGAGCGGTACGCATGGTTTCGTGTCGTGTTGGTGACACCGGGGTCGTGAACGACTATTCAGCACACCGCCGCAATATCGAACAGACCAAGCCGGACGGCGATTTCCGTCTCCATCTGAGCGTCCTCAACGGCAACGTGAGTTTCATGCGGCAATCCGAGGTATCGCCCAACGCACTCCACGCTGTACCCGCGCTTTAAGAGACCTCCCCGCGTCAGTTCTATATGAGGGTGCAGTTTCTTGTAGGCAGGGTAGTGTTCGTCGCTCGCAAGAATCCGGCGGGCGGGTTTCATCAGGTCGAGCCAGTCAAATCGCAATGTCGGCAGGTACGCCCTCGCTACCGCCTTGTCGAACCGGGCGTTGTACGCGAACGCTGTACTTACAGCATATCGGTTCACCAGGTCGGCAAGTTCCGACTCAATCTCGCTTCGCGGCTTGCGCTTGACCCCGTGCCGTTTCGCGTAGGCGCATTGCTGAGCGTAGTAGAACCCGTACTCATACTCGTCGCTGAACCCGAAATATGTAGCAAGCAGATTGACGCTATCGCCGTGCCGTTCTAATATGACCGCACCGACGGAAAGCAAGCCGTATGTACCTGTTACCGTTTCCGTGTCGATTACAATGGTTTTTCTCATTTCGTTTCTCCTTTGCCGGCTCATATTCAAAATAAATCCACAAACTTAGCGTCGCTCATCCTCGCTGTGTATGCCTCTTGCCGCAATACTCCGCGACGTCAAGCCGCAGAACGATTGCAGGTGCAACCCACGTTAGTAACTTATGGCCGCGAAGCGGCAATAAAAAACAAGAATTTG
Organism: Oscillospiraceae bacterium; assembly: GCA_031258665.1. Taxonomy (GTDB): domain Bacteria; phylum Bacillota; class Clostridia; order Oscillospirales; family UBA929; genus JAIRTA01. The sequence goes on from JAIRML010000240.1 coordinate 874, forward strand.
GGTTGTGGGTTGCAGGTGCAACCCACGTTAGTTTGAGTTCTGTTCTATGGTCTCTTGTTATACCCGGCTTCATCGAAGGGCTTCTTCTCATCAAGCCATAACGCCTTCATCTCGTCGAGCTGTCTCTTCTTGTCTGTCGGGGAGACGTCCGGCTCGACTTCGACTTCCTCCAATACAGAATACGCAAACACGCCAGAGCCATATTTTCGCCAGTCGTCTTGAAGCAATCGGTTCGGGTGCCGCCCGTCGTCAAGCATCATCCGCAGGGTAAGCTCGCGTGATTTGAGATTGTTGACGGATTCGATGAACAGCTTTCCGTTCTCCCTGTTGCGGAGCTGGTAGATGCCCATCGAGACCTTCTGCTGCTTGTACTGGTCGATGATTTGTTTTCTTTCTGTCCTGTTCATTTTCAAAACACACTCCGTTTTTGTAAACGGGCGCCTCTAAAAACCTCGTGCTCGGCGCCTTATCCGGCAGACGTTTTTAGGGGTGCCCCATTGCGACCGCCGTGTCGGTTTGAAAGAAGTACAGCAGCCGCTGTGTCACCGGGCGGCCGATGATGGCGGCAAGGGCGCGGGCGTAGGCCTCCACTTGGGGGCGGTAGAGGGCCGCGCGCGCCGACTCTTCCCCCGGCGCAACGGCGTCGGTTTTAAAATCGATCACCGTGAGGCCGTCCGCCTCCTCAAAGTAGCAGTCCACCACGCCCTGCAGCAAGATTTCCTCCCCCTCGCCCGCGCCGAGGAGCGGGGCGGCCGGCACCAGCAGAGAAAATTTAAATTCCCGTACCACGCGCGGCGACGCCAGCAGCCGCTGCCCCAGCGGGTGACGGAAAAATGCGGCGATACGTTCCGGAGAGACGGCGCCGGCCTGCTGCGCCGTCAGCAGGCCCGCTTCTTGCAGGCGCGCCGCTTCGGCGCGCGCGTCCGCCGCCGTGCGACAGGCCGCCAAATCGGCAAACTGCATGAACAGATGCAGCGCCGTGCCGCGCTCCGCCGCCGTCGGCCCGGTCCGCTCGCTGACGAACCGGGGCCTGTCGAACCCCCGCCCCGCGCGCGGGGCGGGGGCGCCGGGCGGGGGTGAACCCATGGGTTCGCCCCCGCATTCCGCCTCCTCGGCCACCTCCCAATCGAGGAAACGCCCCTTGAGCGCCGTGGCCGTGAGCTTGGAGGGCAATGCCGTCGCGTCCGCGTGCGGATACACATAGGCAAGCCGCCGGGCCACGTCCGCCGCCAACGCCTCATCCGCCGCGCCATCTGGGCGCGCGGCGGCCTCCGTCGGCGGCGACGGCCGGGGCATGGGCGGCAAGGGCGCGGCGACAGACAGCGTCATCTGCGGCGCTCCGGCCGAGGCGAGATACAACAGCAGCCAATCGGCGTAAGAACGCCCCTCAAGGACAAGCTGCGGGGGCAGCGGCACGGCCGACGCGCCCGCGGCGGCCGTTTCCCACTTTTGGCGCGCGGCGGCCACCGACGAAAGCGCCGCGCTGAGGATCAACTTCTCCTTGGCGCGCGTCATCGCCACGTACAGTACCCGCATCTCCTCCGCCAACATCTCGGTCGTCAGCTTCTCGGCCACGGCGCGGTACGCCAGTGTCGGGTATTCGATCCGGCGGACGCCGTCCCTCCGTTTGGGGCCCACGCCAAGCACCGGGTGGAACAGCAGCGCGGCACGGCTGTCGGCCTCGTTGAAGCGCTTGGCGCAATCGGCCACCGCCACGACAGGGAATTCCAGCCCCTTGGCACGGTGGATGCTCATAATCCGCACGGCGTCACCGGTTTCCGGCGCCGCCGGCGCGGACAGCGGACCCTGCCGCCCGAGGGCCTCGATCCAGCGCAAGAAGGCGAACAACCCCCGGGCGCCGCCTGTCTCAAACCGCGCGGCCAACCCAGAAAGCGCGCGCAGGTTGGCCTGCCGCGCCGCGCCGTCCGTCCGCGCGCCGTACAGCGCGGGCAGACCCGTCTGCTCGCAGATCAAATCCAGCAGCGCGCGCGCGGAGAGGTCGGGCGCCAGCACCCGCCAGCCGCGCAGGTCGGCGCACAGCCGCGCCGCACCCCTGTCGTCCGCCGCCGCGCCGCACAGGCAGGCGTACAGATCCGCCTCGCCCGGGTGCCCGGCCCGCAGCGCGGCCAGGCGGTCGGCGTCGAAATCGTACACCGGGCTGCGCAGCACGGTGAGCAGCGGGATGTCCTGGCGCGGGTTGTCGATCACCGCGAGGAAAGCCAGCGCCGTCTGCACCTCTGGGGCGGTGAGAATGTCGCCGCCGTCCATGTGGCAGGGGATGCCCCGGGCGGCCAACGCCTCCCGATACACGTCGGCGCGCAGCGTGGGCGCGCGCATCAAAATCACCATGTCCCCCGGCGTCACGGGCCGCGCACAACCCTCCTCGCCGGTGACGGGGAAGCCCTCGTCCAGCAGGGCGCACAGGCGCGCCGCCAACACGGCTGCCTCGGCCTGCGCGCCGGTGAGCTCCTCCTCCGGCGCGTCTGGGGATATGTCGGACGACACATCCGGCCCGTCACCCGGGTCCGGCCCGTCCGGCCACCGCCACTGGGCCAGCAGCAACTCCGTGCTGTAGTCGGCCCCGGTCTCCGGAAAAGTGCCCGCGCTTTCTAAAAATTCCCTTTTTGTGTAGGCCATCTCGCCGCTCTCCTCGGACATGAGGGTCTGAAACAGATGATTGGCTGCCTCCAAGACAGACGGTCGGGAGCGGAAATTGCGGCTCAGCAAGACGCGCCGCGGCGCCCCCTCTCCCGCGGGCGTGTCTGGAAATGTGCGGTATTTGTCCAAAAAGAGGCCCGGTTCCGCCAGCCGGAAACGGTAGATAGACTGCCGCACATCGCCCACAAAGAACAAGTTGCGCCCCTCCTGGGAGAGCGCCTGCACGATGCACTCCTGCGTGAGGCTGATGTCTTGGTATTCGTCCACCAAAATCTCGGTGTACCGCGCCGACACCCGCTCAGCCTCCGCCGTCCGACACAGGCCATCCGGCCCCCGCCGTGTCAGAAGCGCCAACGCGCCGTGCTCCAGATCGAAGAAGTCGATGACGCCCAACCGCCGTTTCTCCGCCGCCAGCGCCTCCTCAAATCGCCGCACGGTGTCAAACAGCCCCTGTATGACCGGCGCCACAGCCAACAAATCCGCCCGGTGCGCCGCGTCGGAGCGGTCAAACCGCTTAACCAGCGTTTTGACCCTCTGCTTCCACACCTCGCGCGCCGCCCGGAAGGGGGCGCCGGCCTCCCTGTTTTCCTCGCCGCGCAGCGGGGAGAGTCTGGCAAATGCCAGCGACGAGACCGCCGACACGGCCTCGTCCCAACCCCGCGCCAGGGCCGCGCGGACGGCCCGCGCGGCATCGATGTCTCCGTCGAAGGCGAACCCATAAGCATTTTCGACCACCGGGTGCGCCCGCATGGCCGCGCGCGCTTTCTCCAGCCCGGCGCGTACAAAATCCACCTGCCGGGCGGCGGCGTCCAGCAGCAGGCGGCCCCACAAGGTCGTCTCCACCGGGCGCGCGCCGGCTTCGGCAAACGCCGCCGTCTGGGCGCCCGCCCACGCCGCCGGGTCCGGGTGCGCCCGCGTCTTCTCGTAGGCCAACATCACCAGCGTCTGAAGGAGCCCGTCGCCCCTCTCGCCGAGGGTCGCGTCCAACAACGCGGCAAACGGGGCCGTCTCCTCTTCGTAGCAGCGCGCCAACACATCCTCCAGCACGCGCGCGTGCAGGATCCCCCGCTCGGCCTCGTCCATCAACCGCGCCGGCGCCGGCAGCAACCCGACAGGCGCGCGCTCCTCCAAGAGCCGCTTGCAAAAAGCGTGCACCGTGGAGATGTGCGCCTGCGGCAGGCGGGTGAACTGCCGCCGCAGATGCCGGTTCATCGGCTCCTCCGTCAGCCGGGCCGACAGCGCGTCCAAGATCCGGCCGCGCAGCTCGGCGGCGGCGGCCTTCGTGTAGGTGATCACGAGGAAGTCGTCGATGTGTTTGGGCGCCACCGGGTCGCAGATCCGGGCCATCAGACGCTCGACGAGCACGCGCGTCTTGCCCGCGCCGGCGCCGGCCGACACCAGCAGGGCGCCGCCGCGTTCGTGTGCCGCCCGGGATTGCTCCGGGGTAAGCGTCTGGCCGCTCACGCGCCCTCCCCCCCTTCCGAGGCCGCCTCTGCCCTCTCGCTTTCGTCGATACGCCGCCAAAACGCGGCGGGTGAGAGCGCCTCAAGGCGCCGCGGCCTGTCCTCCCGGGCCAGCGGGAACTGACAGGCGGGGGCAAAGTCACAGTATTCACAGGCGCTCTGCGCGCCCCGGAACACCGGGTTGGCCGAGACATCCCCGGCCAGCAGCGCCCGTTCCATCTCTGCCAACACAGCTTCCACATGGCGACGCAACCGCGCGAACTGGTCCGCAGCGGCCACCGAGGACAGCGCGGCGGGGCAGCCGTCACTGCGGAATTTTACCGGAAGAAACATGCCCTCCCGCTCGATGTCCGGCTCCATCGCGGCCACCACCCGGGCGTCGTCGAGCACCAACCCGCTGCGCGTGAGCGCCCGCGCCGCGGCGCGGGCCAGCTCCTCGTCAGAGAGAGGCCGGTCTGCCTGCAGAAACGCCTCGTGGGCGGGCACGTAGAGCACGCCGGCCGGCTGCACGCGCACGAGCGACGGCCAGCACGCCCGGTAGCGCGCCGGCCCCTCCCGCTCCAGCGCGAAGAGATAGAGCAGCATCTGGATGCCGAGCCCGTGCCAGATGTCTCCCAACCGAAACGCGCGCGCGCCCGTCTTGTAGTCGACCACGCGGAGATACAGCACGCCGTCGTCCAGCCAACCGTCCACCCGGTCGGCGACCCCGGTGACGCGCGCCCGCGCGCCCGCCGGGACCGCCGGCAGCGCGTTCTCCGCGCCGTCGGCAAACCGCAGCTCCACATCGAGCGGCACAAATTTGGAACGGCGCAGTTCCTCAGCCACGTTGACGACCACGGCCTCCAGCGCATACATCAACCGGGCAAAGAGCCGTGCAAACCGGCGGTCCTCCCCATATCCGGCCAGTACCGACCGCGCCCACCGCGCGGCGGCGGCCCGCGCGATGGCCACCACCTCCGCGTCGGACAGCGCCGGGAACCCACCTCGCGCCAGCACCGCGCGGGTGGTCTCCTCCAGCACGGCGTGGACAAAAATCCCCCGGTCCGGCGCGGCAAAACCGTCCGTCCTGCGTTTTTTGAGCCGCAGGCCATACTGCAGAAAGTAGGCAAAGCGGCAGGTCACAAAGCGCTCCACACGCGAGGCGGAGAGTGTCGGGGCCGCGCCGTACAGCGCGCGCGCGCGGGGGGCTGTCAGGCGCCCGCGCGTGCACCCGGTCTCCGCGGGCA
>JAIRML010000247.1 GCA_031258665.1 Oscillospiraceae bacterium
AAGCACGAATCCGATTCCATCGCCGCGCGGCTGCTGACCTCGATGGGGGCGGACATCCGCCGGCTGTATCAGGACATCGCGGGCACGCTGGGCGCGGAACCCTCCCGGCAGGGCGTCGGGGCCGGCGGCGGGCGCGCCCAGACCCGCGGCCGGCGCGGGGGGACCAAGACGCTCGACCAGTTTGGGCGGGACCTCACCGACTACGCGCGGGAGGGGCGGCTGGACCCGATCATCGGGCGGGACGCCGAGATCCAGCGCATCATCCAGATCCTTTCGCGCCGGACAAAGAACAACCCGGTGCTCATCGGGGAGCCGGGCGTCGGCAAGACGGCCGTCGTCGAGGGGCTGGCGCAGAAGATCGTGGCCGGCGAGGCGCCGGAGAACCTGCGCGACAAGCGCGTCGTGACGTTGGATCTGTCCGGCATGGTGGCGGGCACGAAGTACCGCGGCGAATTTGAGGAGCGCATCAAGGCCGCCATGGAGGAGATCCGCCAGGCCGGCGATGTGATCTTGTTCATTGACGAGATCCACACGATCATCGGCGCCGGCGCCGCCGAGGGCGCGATCGACGCGGCCAACATCTTAAAGCCCGCGCTCTCGCGCGGGGAGATCCAGGTGATCGGCGCGACGACGCTGGACGAGTACCGCAAACACATTGAAAAGGACGCCGCGTTTGAGCGCCGCTTCCAGCCGGTCACGGTGGGAGAGCCCTCCCAAGAGGAGGCCGTCGCCATCCTGAGAGGCCTGCGCGACCGCTACGAGGCCCACCACAAGGTGACGATCTCCGACGCGGCCATCGAAGCGGCTGTCGCGATGTCCACGCGCTACATCTCCGACCGGCAGCTGCCGGACAAGGCCATCGACGTCATCGACGAGGCGGCCAGCCGCTTGCGCCTGCAAAGCCTCACGGCGCCTCTCGATCTCAAGGAACACGAAGAAAATGTGCAGAAGCTGGCGCAGGAGAAGGAGGAGGCCGTCCACATGCAGGACTTCGAGCGGGCCGCGCGCCTCCGCGACCAGGAGAAGGCCCTGCGCGCCGAGATCGAGGCCGAGCGCGCGTCGTGGCAGAACGCGCAGTCCCGGCAATCCGGCGAGGTGGGCGAATCCGACGTGGCCGCCGTGGTGTCGGGCTGGACCGGCATCCCGGTCACCCGTCTGACCGAGGGCGAGTCCGAGCGGCTGCTGAGGATGGAGGAGACGCTGCACGGCCGCGTTGTCGGGCAGGACGAGGCGGTGAACGCCGTCTCCCGCGCGATCCGGCGCGGGCGCGTGGGGCTCAAGGACCCGAAACGGCCGATCGGTTCGTTCATCTTCCTGGGGCCCACCGGCGTGGGTAAGACGGAACTGTGCCGCGCGCTGGCCGAGGCGCTGTTTGGCGACGAAAACGCGATGCTGCGCGTCGACATGTCGGAGTTTATGGAAAAGCACACCGTGAGCAAATTGATCGGTTCTCCGCCCGGCTACGTCGGCTTCGACGAGGGCGGCCAACTCACCGAGAAGGTGCGCCGCCGGCCGTACAGCGTCATCTTATTCGACGAGATTGAAAAGGCACACCCCGATGTGTTCAACATCCTGCTGCAGATCCTGGAGGACGGCATCTTGACGGACAGTCAGGGCCGCCGCGTGGATTTCAAAAACAGCATTGTGGTCATGACCTCCAACGTGGGCGCGCACGGCATCACGGAGCGCGGGCGGATGGGCTTTGCCACCTCCGAGCGGGGGGTCCTGAGCGCCGCGGAGCTGCGTTCCTCGGTGATGACCGACCTGCGGCGCTCATTCAGGCCGGAGTTTTTGAACCGCATTGACGAGATCATTGTGTTCCACCAGCTCACGCGGGAGGACATCCGCCGGGTGGCCGCGGGGATGATCCGCCAGGTGGCGCAGCGCGTGGCGTCCCTCGGCGTCACATTGGAGACGGACGACGCGGCGCTCGATCTGCTGGCCGAGCGGGGCTTCGACCCCGTCTACGGCGCCCGCCCGCTGCGGCGCGCGATCCAATCGGCCATCGAGGACGCCGTGGCGGAACGCATGCTGGACGGGCGCGTGAAACCCGGTGACACCCTCCGGGTGAGCGCCCAAGGCGGCGAATTTTCCCTCGCCCTCGCCGCCCCCGCCGTCCCCCCACTCGCCCCTACACCGGCGCCGGCGCCCGTCGTATAAGCCGCGCCGTCGAAATCGCGTCAAAAGGGAAGTCCGGCCTTGCAAAAAGCTGGACTTCCCTTTCGGTTGTAGAAAAAACAGCATAGGACACCACCGAGCCCTTATTTGCACACCAGTGGGCGCGCCGCCGTCAGCAATCGCGCCCACTGGCAAAAATGGACGCCACTGTTTTGATAAACTCACTTTCAGAAACATTTCGACCGGTAACCAAAAACTGAACATCGCGATACACCCATTTGGCATAGTATATATCGCCGCCGTTTTCATCGACGCAATGCCCCATGAGCACCTCGTTGCCATGGATCGCAGACTTTTCACCTTCCAGTCCGCCAACCGCAAAATTTGGCCCCGTCAAAAGATATTTTTTTGCCACTGTAACACGCAGGTATCTCTGCTCATCCCCACCATATATGATCGCATTCTGGTCCCAATACACTGCTGATTTTTCCACATCTTCTTTGATTCCGATGATGTTTTTATAGATACCAAATCCCACGGAATTGTCGTTTGACAAATTCAATCCATCAGGAATAAAAGGCGGAAAAATATTTATGCCATAGTAATCGCACAACTCATCCGCTCTCATGGGAACAAAATCATCAATGGGGAGACAGGGAATGCAATAATATACATCGCCAGTATGCTGTGATGAGATTTCATTCATCACAATCTCCGCGTCATATCCTTCGTCCGCCAACACGTCTTTATTTGCCTTTTGAAGCACCCACAATGCAATCAAAAACGCAAGTGCACAACCCGCAATGGGAGCGAAACGTTTCATCTGAATTAGCCTCCATACCTCATCCAAAAGATTGCCTGGCGCCTCTTGATTGCTCAAATCTCTTGCATGGGATAATTATAATAGATATTTGAACATCTTGCTATCAAATTTATGTAAAATCTATGTAAAATTTTAAGAAAATCGGTTACAACTCAGGTGTTGAAAGAAGGGTGGGCGAGAAGATATAATTGAGGTGCAAACGTGCAGGAGAATGGAAACAGTTTTTAAAGCACGACAGGGAGCCCTTCAACGAGAAGAGCTTCCTGACATGATACGTTGAGGGGGGCGGGCAAAGCCCTAGCTGGATTCTGGGTACAAGAAGGTTTTGGCCTCGCCCCTAAAGCAGGAGACCAACCCAT
>JAIRML010000269.1 GCA_031258665.1 Oscillospiraceae bacterium
GCACCTCTACAAGGTCGCGGCCTCGGACGACACCTTCCTCCAGGTCAACCTCGCGTCGCGCGGGGTGCACCACGAGGGCACACCGGATCAGGCGCGGATCTTTGTCAGCGGCAAGACGCTGGAATACAACTATTCGTTCGTCGGCGCGAGCCTGTTTGACGCGGACGAGGCGATGGCGTGGTCAAACACGCAGTACGGCGCGCCCGCCGTCCCCTACAACGAACTTTTCCTCACCACCGACGACGCCGGAGGCGTCACGGTCTCGGCGAATTACAGCCCCGATGAGGACATGCCGGCCGATGTGACGCTGATCCTCGCGCTGTACGCCGCGGACGGCCGGCTGATCGCTGCCGACAGGGTGAGCGCGTCGGCGCAGCCCTACGCGCTCAGCGTCAGCCTCGACCAAGGGGCCGCCGCGCGCGCCAAGGCGTTCCTCTGGAGCGGCGCGGCGTACACGCCGGTCCTGCCGCCGAAAGAACTGGACCTGGGCTGACAGGGCGGGCGCCCGCCCTTTTACGCGGTCCTCCCGCATGGTCCAGGTGACCTGGTGGTCGCGTTCTCTTCCCGCGCGCGGGAAGTTGCTGCTCTTGTCAGCTTGCCCAAAACCCGCTTTGTGTCAAAAATAGTACCTAAACTATTGACGGAACAGCACCGATGTGCTACAATGTCAACATCATTGAGCGGAGGAGATTGGGTCTATGCAGATCGCGTTGTCAGAGTTGAAAGTCAACGTCGGAAAGTACGTTGACTTGGCGGAAACGGAGGATGTCGTCATCACCAAGTACGGCAAGCCTGCCGCAAAAATCGTGCGTTTCGACAAAGAACCGTGGTACTTGAAACATGTGCCGGAAAAAGTCACTTCTGTTGAGCAGTTGTTCGGAACGCTTCCGGGCGACATTGACCTTGACGACGTGCGCGCGGAGCGGCTGACCAAATGACGATTCTGCTTGACACCAATATTATCTTGGACGCCTTGCAGGAGCGTCAGCCGTATGACGCGGCGGCCAAAGAGATACTGTACCGTTCGCAGAGCGGCGAGATCGCTTGCCTGTTTACCGCCAACGCCGCCACCGACATTTTCTTTTTGTACAGCAAGGCGAGGGATTTGCGCTCGGCGCGCGCCGCACTCTCGTTTTTACTCGCGCATTATGGTGTCGTGTCCGTAACGCAGGAGGACTGCGTGAGTGCTATGTCTATCGGCATAGATGACTTTGAGGACGCACTCGTCACGGTTTGTGTAGCAAAAACAGAGGTTGATTACATTGTGACCCGTGATGAAAAATTCCTTCAAAGCCGTTCACTCGTCCCGCTGGTTGGTCCGGCTGAGCTGCTGGAGAAACTGAGTGGGCCCCACAAGTAAACGACGTCGAAACACGCCGGGCCTGCCGCGGGTGTCAACGTTCCGGCAAAAATGTTAAAAAATCAAGAGTTTTGCCCCCACCGGGGGCAAAACTCTTGATTTTTTAACCGACAGGCGCGGCGAGAGCGCCCGACCGCCGCACGCGGCCCTTTTTGAGGCGCCCACGTGGGTGTTTGGGTATTTTTACAAGCATATAGTGACAATAACGTGGGGGTGGTGTCGCCCATACATCACCAGACCCAAAAAGACATATTGTCCGGTGTTTTTTCACCGCCCTCGGTTGAAATTCGTCAAAGGGCGTGGTATAGTGGGGAACAGACGGAGCGCGCAAGGGCGCGCGGGGGGCCGTGCCGGTTGGGTGTTTGAAGACCGCTGTCGGGTGCGACGCCGGGTACGAAGGGTTCAGAGGCGCCCTTGGGGGGTGCCCGATTGTGGGAGGTTGCCATGTGGCGAAACGCGAGAATTTTGGTGGGCCTGGTCACTGTGCTGGCGGTGCTGGTATTGGGGGCGGGCGGGGTCTATTTTTTTGTCTACGCGCCGGAGGGCGTGCCCAGGGCGGTGGATACGGCCCCGCCGGTCGACGCCGCGCCGCCGGGGCCGGGGCCTGAGACCTCCGGCCGGCCGGCCGGCGAGAGCCCGGCCGGCGCGGCGCGGCCCGGCGCCGATGTGCCGGACGAATCCGGGCTGCCCGCGGCCGGCGGCGGCGCGCCGGGCGAATCCGGGCCCTCCGCGGCCGGCGGCGGCGCGCCGGGCGAACCCGGGCTCTCTGCGGCCGGCGGCGGCGCGCCGGGCGAGACGGCCCCGCCGTCGGCGGAGCGGGTCCCGTTTCGCGCGGTCTGGGTGGCGTCGGTGCTGAACCTCGACCATCCGTCTCAGACCGGCCTCTCGGTGGACGCGCTGAAACAGGAGGCGCTGCGCATCTTGGACGACGCCGTGGACATCGGCTTCAACGCCGTGATTTTACAGGTGCGCCCGACCTCTGACGCACTGTATAGCTCGGAGATCTTCCCGTGGTCGGCCAGCTTGACCGGGACGCAGGGGCAGGCGCCGGCCGGGGGCTTCGACCCGCTTGCCTTCTGGGTGGAGGAGGCCCACAGGCGCGGACTGGCCCTGCACGCGTGGATCAACCCCTTCCGCGTCACAACGGGCGGCGCGGGCGGGCACGACCTGACGTCGCTCTCCGCGGACAATCCGGCCCGCCGCCACCCGGATTGGGTGGTGGCCTACCGGGACGGCAAACTGTATTACAACCCCGGTCTGCCCGATGTGCGCCGGCTGATCGTGAGCGGGGTGACGGAGCTTGTCCGCCGCTACGCGATCGACGGCATCCACTACGACGACTATTTTTATCCGGGCGCGGACTTTCCGGACGACGCCGCCTATGCCGCTCACGGCGCGTGGTTTGCCCAGAAGGGCGACTGGCGGCGCGACAACATCAACCGGCTGATCCAAGACACACAGAAGGCGGTCAAGGACCTGAGGCCGGACTGCCGGTTCGGCGTCAGCCCGTTCGGCATCTGGGCCAACCGCTCCTCCCAGCGGCTCGGCAGCGACACGCGGGGGCAGGAGTCCTATTCGGTTCATTTTGCCGACACGCGGCGGTGGGTGAAGTCCGGCTGGCTCGACTACATCTGCCCGCAGCTTTACTGGCACATCGGGTACGGCGTGGCCGACTACCAGATCCTGCTCGACTGGTGGCGCGATGTGGTGCGGGGCACCGGCGTCGATCTCTACATCGGGCACGCCGACTACCGCACCGGCACGGGAGAGGACCCTTCGGACCCGTGGTACGGCGCGGATGAGATTGTCCGGCAGCTCGCCATGAACGCCGCCGCGCCCGAGGTGGCGGGCGACGTGCACTTCCGTTACGGCCTTTTTGCCGAGAAAGGCGCGCTCTACCGGGCGGTGAGGGGTGTCTATCGCGCCGGCGCGGAGCCGGGGGCCGCGCAGTCCCCGGCGGCCTCTCCGGTGCAGTCCCCGGCCGGGTCCGGCGCGCCGATCGTCATGCCGGCGGTGGATACGAAGACGCTGGCGCTGGGCCGGCCTTCCCAAAATGTCTCCACCTCCGACGACAGGTATTATATCCTGGGCGTCTCAGACCCTGCGCAGGCGCTGTCTGTCAACGGCAAAACGGTGGACGGGCGCGGCCCGGGCGGGGCCTTTGGCGTCTTGGTCACGCTTGAGAAGGGGGCCAACAAATTCACGTTCAAACAGGGGGGCCGAAGCGTTTCCGTCACGATTACGCGGACGTCTCCGTCTTCGTCGTCCTCACCCAAACAGATGGACAGGGCGGAGATCACGGCCGGGTCCGCCACCCCGTCCGACGGGGAGGAGTACCGCGGGCCGGGCGAGACGGTGAGGCTCCGCTGCGAGGCCCCCATCGGCGCGAATGTCACGGTGACGCTGGGCGGCCAGAGCTTTCCGATGGAACCGGCCGTGAAGAAGCGGCCGTCCGGCAGCGGATATTACGCCACGACCTATACATATGAGTACACAGTGCCAGACACCGGCGTCACGGGGCAGATCATCACGGTGGGCGCGCCCACATACACCATGGAGATCGATGGGCAGACGAGCGCCCGGACGGCGCGCGCCGTCAAATGTTTGTCCGAAGGCGCGCCGTATTACGCGCAGGTTTCGGCGGAGGCCGCCTACGTCTACGCCAAGGCCTCCACCTCCGACGGGCCGCAGGGGGAGCTCAGCCGGGGCCAGCGGGACCGCATCACCGCGGTCACGGGCGGCGGCGCCTGGGTGCGGCTGGCCATGGGCGGTTGGGTTTCGGGCGACGACGTCGCCTGTACCGAGGGGGCGCCGCCGTCGGCCAACCGGCCGACCGGAGCCGTCTATGCGCAGGGCCAGGGGTGGGACACCCTCGCGCTGAGCGGCGGCGTCTGCGGCGCCACCCAGGTCGAATACGACGGACAGACACTCACGTTCACCGTGTACGGCGCGCAGACGGCGCCGTCTGTGAAGCTGCCCGCTCTCACGCCGTTTGCCTCGTTCACGGCGGCGCGCCGCGGCGCGGACGCGGTGTACACGGGCACACTCCGGGCGGGGGAACGGCTGGACGGCT
>JAIRML010000289.1 GCA_031258665.1 Oscillospiraceae bacterium
CGAGCCGATTATGCCGCTGGCCAAAGGGCTTGCCCAGATACCGTGGGCCATTATGGCCTTTATGGCCGCCTCTCTGGTGTTCGCCAGCACCATCTCCAGCGCGGACATGGGGGTGACCACCATGCTCTCCAACATGCTTTCCAGCGCGATCGGAGGCGCCGGCAGCGGCGGCATCATTCTGGTTTCGATAGCGGCCTTCGGCCTGGCCTTGATCGCCACAAACTTCATCGCCAACTCCGTTGTGGCCGCCGTATGCACCGCCGCCTTTGTGCCTGTGCTGATCACGGCCTACCAGTCGGGAGTGAGCTCGCTTCACCCCTGGAGCGTCGCAGGTGTCATCATCATGATGGCGGGGGCCTCTTATCTGACGCCGCCGGCCAGCGCCATGGTTCCCTTCATCTTGGGGCCCCACGTGGACATAAAAGCTGGGTTTAAGATAAGCTCGCTCCTGATCGCCTGTACATTTGTCATCGCGATGGCCCTTGTGTTCTTTGTCGGGTATTGACGGTTTTCCCAACATGGATTACCCGCAGCCCACAACCCAAATTCCTGCTCGCGTGCCATGTGTAAGGAGGCGCACTTTCTATGGGGCAAAAATACCGCGCCGCGTACCTGTCGGGGCCGGCGATGTTTGAAATCCGGGAAGCGCGGGCGCCTGACAAGCTTCTCCCCGGCTATTTCTTGGGCGACGTGGTGTGCTGCGCCATCTGCGGCAGCGACCGCGGCTTTTGGACCGCGGGCATCAAGAAGAATGTCCTGGGGCACGAAATGACGGTCACCGTCACAGACCCGGGAGATACGCACCTGAACGCGGGGGACCGCGTCTGTATGTTCCCGGGCATCCCCTGCTGGGAATGTGAAAGCTGCCGGCAAGGGAGGGACAATATTTGCACCACCATCTACTACAAAGGCTACACGGGGCTGAGCGCCGACGGCGGCTACGCGGAGAAATACATGGGGCCCGGCGCGTACGCGGTGAAGGTGCCCGACCATGTTTCCAGCCAGGCGGCGGCGCTGACGGAGCCGTTGGCCACGGCGGTTCACGCCGTCCGGCAGTCGAGCGTGCGGCTCGGCGACAAAGTGCTGGTGATCGGCGCGGGCCCCATCGGTCTGTACTGCGCGGATCTGGCCAAGCGGGCGGGGGCCTCCCTGGTCGTCATCAGCGAATATAGCGCCAGCCGGTTGGCCGAGGCCAAAAAGCGGAGTGCCTTAGTAACTTATGGCCGCGAAACGGCAATAAAAAACAAGAATTTTTTGGGGACAGATCCCATCTGCGATTTGCGGAATTCATTTCCGCAAATCGCACCCCGCGAGGCGCCTCAGCGCCTCGATCCAACCCCCGTGTTGTTGAAAAACAAAGTTTTTCAACAAATAAACGAGAATTTGGGTTGTGGGTTGCCCCGGCAGCCCACGTTGGACGGGTATTATGAGGCCTCCGACCCGGAGCTCATCGCGCAATTAAAAGCGGCCGGCGGCGACAAGGGCAACGGCGGCGGGTTTGACACGGTGTTTGAGTGCGCGGCCAGCGCCGCCGGGTACGCCACGGCCGCCGCGGTGACAAAGTATGCCGGAGAGGTGATCATGGTGGGCCTTTCCGCCAAACCCACCGATATCGTAACCCAGATGTACGCGCTGAGGGAAATTCGCGTCGTGCCGTCCATGGGCTATACGTGGAAGGAATTTCAAAAAGCTTTGGCGCTGATTGCCGGCGGCGCTGTCAGGCCTGAGCGATATGTCACAAAGACAGTCGGGTTGAATGAACTGCAGGCGGCGTTTGAGCATCTCTTCCATGATCCTGCGAATGCGGATTTGAAGATTCTCGTGGAACCAAACCAATCTTCCCAGGCGAGCGCACACGGTGAAAAAAACGATGAAAAAATATGACGTGATTGTGATTGGCAGCGGCATCGGCGGGCTCGCCGCGGCGTTGTTGCTTTCCCATCAGGGCAAAAAAGTGTTGGTACTCGAAAAGAACGGTATCCCCGGCGGCAGGCTGTCCTCCTACGAGAAAGACGGGTTTCGCATGGATCTGGGCGCGCATTGTATCTCTCAAGGCGCGGCGGGCCCTGTGGGGAAATGCCTGGAACGCGCGGGCCTGGCGAATGATCTCCAATTTACCGGTGTTCGCCCCCTGATCGCCTTTGACAACCAGGAACCGCTAAAATTCCCGGGCGGCCTCCAAGGCAAACTCCCCGCAACGGATTTTGACGTTTTGATGCGGATTATGAGCGACTTTAAAGCGATGTCCGAGGCGGATATGGCCGCGCTGGATGAGGTACCGCTGAAAACGCATATCGAAACATACACAGACAACGAGATCATTTACGCGGCCTTTTTCAAGCTCTCCTGTGTGTATTGCGTCGAACCGATCGCCCTGATGTCCACGGGCGAGTTCGCGCGGTGCCTCGTCCGGGAAGCCGCTTCTCACGCCTCGGGCTACCCTGTGGGCGGCTGCAGTGCCATCGTCAACAAATACATGGACGGGATCCGGAAATATGGCGGTGAGATCGCGCTGGGCACGGAGGCGACGCGCATTGTTGTGGAGAACGGGCGCGCGGTGGGCGTGACCACCCGGGGGAGCGGGTACCGGGCGGACATCATCGTCTCGAATGGAGACATCAAGCGAACTGTGCTGCAACTCGTGGGCGAGGACAAGTTTGACCGGGCGTATGTGGAGTATGTCAGGGCGCTGGAATATTCTTGGGGATCGTTTGTTCTCAGGTTCGCCCTGGACCAACCGGTCACGGATATCAAGATGATGTCCAAGGCCATCACGAACCCGGAACAATTTTACGCCGACATTCGCGCCGGGAAAATCCCGGAGACGTTCCCCCTGTTCATCGTGGTGCCTTCCAATTTTACGGAGGGCGTGGCGCCCAAAGGCAAGCAGTATATCTGCTGCGCGGCCACCTATGAGCTGGGCACGCCGGACGCGTGGTTCGACAAGGCCGCTGAAAAAATCATGGACGAAATTGAGCGGTATATCCCCGGCCTGCGGAAACACACCCTGTGGAAACAGGCGACAAACATGACGAATTTTCACGAATTTTCCTATGAAGACGGCTGTGTCATCGGCATCGGACAGACCTACAGACAGGCCGGGAAAAACAGGCCGCCCATCAAGTCTCCCCTGCAAGGGCTTTTCTTTGTGGGCGGCGAGGCGGGCGGTTCCGGCGTGGGAATTGAACTGTGCGTCAACAGCGCGATAGAGTTTTTTGATCAATACTGCCGCTAAAGATATGATTTTACTGCAAAAATATAATGAACGCGGGC
>JAIRML010000300.1 GCA_031258665.1 Oscillospiraceae bacterium
TGTTAAAGAAATCCACTTTGGTCCCTTTGATGCCCAGCTCGGCCCACTCCTGGATGCGGCTGATCTTGTCGCCCTGCATATCCCGGTAGTGCGCCCAGACCAACAGGCCGACGCCCCTCTCGCGGCCGTATGCAATGAGATCCGGGATCCAAGGGAGCACGCCGTAGTAATTGTAGCCGCCGACTGTCCCCTCATTGTTGCCGAGCTGCCAGCCCTCATCCAGCAGGATGTATTTCCAACCCATCTCCGAGGCCAGGTCGACGTATTGCTTGTAAACCTCAAAATCGCGGCAGGAATCGTTGTTGTACCAGGTCCACGCGGTGACACCCGGCTCGATCCAACTGACATCCATGGTTGTCTCGGGCGCGAGACACTGCACAAGGTTGCTCTCCGCCACACGCTTGAGAGACCCAATGGCGATGGCGCGCCACGGAGTTTCGAAGGGCAGCGCCAAATTGACAGCCGCGGAGCCCTGCTGGTTGACAAACGCGGTGTTCAGCCGCCCCAGACCTCCGGCTGTCAGCTGTGTCCCCACATATCTCGCGTCCAAATCGGACTGGAGGAGCAACACAAAGGCGTCGTCACGGACATGGGCCAAAAAGGGCATGATGTACGACCCCGTGAGCGACATAACCGGTTTTTTCACATAGAGTGTCTCATGGGCGGCCTGGTACGGCATGGCCCACGTGGTGGCGCCGGCCGGCAGTTTAAAAGAGGTCCTCTCGGCCAAGGCCACGGCCGTCCCGCTGCCGTCCAGCAGATATTTAAATCCGACACCGTCGTCGTAAGCGCGGATACGGACGCCAAAGGGGTTCCCGTTTTTGGTGAAACGCAGCGTGGTTTGGTTGTAGTTGTCACGGACGGTGGCGCTCTTGCCGGAGACCATGTGGAACTCCGCGTCCACATACGTCTCCTCCTTGCCGGCATAGACGAGACCGTCGGTATAGCTCTCATCCCCCGTCACAAAACCGAGGCCGGATTCCTCGATGACTTCGACACCGCCGCGCGTCACGGAGTACTTCAACACCCCGTAGTGGTTGAGTGTCAGGCGGAAGGCGATTTGGCCGTCGGGGGATGTCACTGTCTCGGAGACAACCGCCGCCGCCATGGGGTCCGGTTCGGCGTAGAACTCGACTTCGGCGAGATTGCCGTAGCCATAGTCCGGCGAGATGTAACGGTAGTACTGATAGGGTTTGGCCGCGTTCACAGAGAACTGCGTCCACCCGGTGCTGGCCGGCGCCGCGCCCAATTCATAGAGTTTGTCGAAATGCACACCGTCATCGGACCCCTCGATGTATCCTTTGAACATGCGGATATTGAACGCCGCCCTGGGGAAAACCCGGACAGCTTTCAGTTCCCTCGGTCTTTCCAGCCGGATGCCGGTATATCCGACATTGTACTTGTTGTCGAAGTATGTGTCCGTGTCGCCGTCGAGCGCCGCGCCGGCCGCGTATTCGGCGCCGGCCGGGTCTCCATAGCCGCCGAGTACCTCCGTGACGGGCAATTTGACCAGGCCCTCCAGACTGAAGTTGGGGCTGTCTGTGGGGACCAATTTCCATTTTTGCCGCGCGCCCTGTTCGGAGACGCTGTCCTCCGCGATGGGCGGGGCCAAGAAAAGAGCGCCGTCGGCGGCGGTGAGCGCGGCGCCGCCATTTTCAAACTTGAACGCGCCCAGCTCCGTCACATCCCCGAAGCGCGTGTAATCCACCGCGGTATAGGGGGTCTTGCCGACGGCCCTGAACCGCTGCGCGGCCCCGGTGGATTCCTCCGCCAGGACAAGGCCCGCCCCGTCGGCAGAATGGATGAATTTACCATTTCCGACGTTTTGAAAGACCAGATCCTCCCCGGAGGCGCGCACGGCCCACTGCTGCGCGGGACTGCCCGGCAGCGCCTCAAGAAGCGCGACGCCGTCGCCCGCCCCGTTGGCCGCCCAGGCCTGCCCCGACTGCTTACTGACGACCTGATAGGTCTTTTGCGGGTCCAGGAGGAACAACAGGTAAGAACCGCGCGCCGTTTTCGCCCGGTCCGTGACGACCACCGTGACATACCCCGCTCCCAGCGCTGTCAAACGGCCGGTTTCGCTGTCGATGGAGGCTTTGTCCGTCGCCGTATAGCCGTCTTCTTGACAAACGCTCCAGACCGGGGTGAACGCGCCCTCCGGAGAAATGGTCACCGTCAAGTCGCGGGACTGCCCCACTGTCAGAAACTCCGGGGCTTCGATTTGTACAGTCGTTTTGCTCTCCTCGACATCGGCCTCGTAGAACTCAAGCTCGGCGACATTGGTGTAGCCATAGGGCGGTGAAACATAGCGATAGAAGCGGTAGGCCGTCGTATTGTTGATGTACACGGTGGTCCACGCCGTGGAAAAGGGTGTGGCGTTGAACTGATAGAGGTCCACATAGCCGGACTCCTTGGCGTTTGAACCCTGGATGACCCCTCTGAAGGCGCGTATGTTGTATGTGCTTCTGGGGTAAAACCTGACCGCCGTGACCACGGTCGGCTCCGCCAGTTCAATCCCGGTGTAGCCGGTGGCGCTTCCGCCGTCGAAATAGGTGGATGTAAGGCCGTCAAAGGCCTTGTCGAACGTGGATGTGGCACTGTAGGGAGATGTGCCGAATGTCCCCACGACTTTGGCCGTTTTGCGCAGGCCCTCCAGGCTGACAGCCGGCGCGCCGGATTCCACAAAGGTGTATTTTTGCGCCTGCCGCCGCTCATAGTACGTATCTTCCACCCCAAGAGCCGCCAAGCTCAGCGAGGAACTGCCGCCGCTCATCACTCTGTTCGCGTACGGGAGACTGGTAAAGCGGAAGGCGCCGAGCTCCACCAGCGGCAGGCCCTCGTTGTAGGACGTATAGTTCGACGCCGCATAGCTCACTTTGCCGGATACGGAAAAAAGCTGATTGTCCGTATCGGCGCCTTCGGCCAGGGAGAGCGCGCTGTTGCTGGCCGCGCTGATAAACTTGCCGTTGTCCACGTTTTGAAATCTCATATGGCCCTCGGGGCTGAGATGGATTTTCCACTGCTGGGCGGCAAGATCCCGGTTGGCCGACAACGTGACGGCTGTCCCGGCCGCGTTGGCCGTCAGCGCGTTGGCTGTCTGCTTGCTGACGATGTTGTAAACTTTGGATGTATCCAAGATAAACATCAGGTACGCGCT
Organism: Oscillospiraceae bacterium; assembly: GCA_031258665.1. Taxonomy (GTDB): domain Bacteria; phylum Bacillota; class Clostridia; order Oscillospirales; family UBA929; genus JAIRTA01. The sequence continues at coordinate 3,158 of JAIRML010000300.1, forward strand.
GCGGATGAACCTCCCCGGGTCGGACGCGACAACCGTGATGTACCCGCCGGTCAAGGCCGTCAGCCGGCCCGCTCCGTCGATGAGGGCTTTGTCGGAGAGCGTCAGCCCGTCCTCCTGGCAGACGCTCCAGGTCAGCCCCTCCGCGTTCGCCGGCGTCACAGTGGCGGCAAACTGGTATTGTTTGCCCGTTTCAAGGAACTCAAAGGACGGGTTGTCCACTCTGACAGAAGCAATGGGCGCCGCAAAGGCCCCTGTCGCAAAGCAGGAAAAAAGCACCATCGCGGCGAGAGCCGCTGTGAGTATTCTTCTTGGTAAACTCATATTGAAAACTCTCCTCTTCTCTTTTCATAAATTCCTTTTTGTCCAAAAAATTCTATCATTCCTCCAAATACATCGCTGTAATCTTTTCTTATCAACTCCTCCATACTCGCCGCTTCCCTCACCTTAAGATTGCTTATTTTTTTGACAAATTTAAGGCGCAGATGAAACAAGAGACAAAATATCGTGCATTTCATCCAACGTGGGTTGCCCCTGCAACCCACAACCCAAATTCTTGTTTTTTATTGCCGCGAAGCGGCAATAAGGTACTAACGTGGGCTGCCTCCGCAGCCCACAACCCAAATTCTTCTTTTTTATTTCCGCGAAGCGGCAATAAGTTACTAAAAACAGCGGAAAGTAAATTTTAATAATTATCAATAGTCTGATTATATCATTCTTGTTTTGGGAATTCAAGCGTTTTTCTGTCGATGTCTAATATTTATATAAATTCAAATACAGTTTTTGAGCAAAAAATTCCAAAAATATTTTTCAATGAATTTTGTCGAAATATAGTTCAAAGATCAGACGCATATCTGGCGATGTTCGAACCAATTTTTTCATCAGATACATCAGATAACCGGCGTAAAAACAGCCGCCACAACATGTGACGGCTGTTTTTACGCCGGTTTTTTAGCGGGACGCTTTTTCTTCCGAAATCGCCGCCTGCGCCGCCGCGAGGCGGGCGATGGGCACGCGGAAGGGCGAGCAGGAGACGTAGTTCAACCCGGCGAAGTGGCAAAACTCCACAGACGACGGGTCGCCGCCGTGTTCGCCGCAGATGCCCAGCTTGATGTCCGGGCGGCTCTTGCGGCCCAGTTCCACCGCCATCTTGACCAGTTTGCCGATACCCTCCTGGTCCAGCCGTGCAAACGGATCAGACTCCAGGATCTTCCTGTCAAAGTACGCGCCCAGGATCTTGCCCACGTCGGCGCGGCTGACCCCGAAGCCCATCTGGGTGTGGTCGTTGGTGCCAACGCTGAAGAACTGGGCCTCTGGGGCGAGCGCGG